>CAZWNO010000136.1:3735-9504 GCA_964635845.1 uncultured Chromatiales bacterium | reverse complement strand
GCGTGATCTGCTCGGGGAACGCAGCTGCGATCCGCTGCTGCGCGGCTTCTTCGAGGATGCGACGTGGATAGCCGACCAATTCCTCAATCCCAACGAATACAGCCTCACCATGCACGACATCCTCGCCCTGCTGCAGGCGAGCGGACTGTGCCTGAGGGAATGGATCGGCGCCCCGAAGGATGTCGGCGGTCTGCTGCGATCCGGGGAACTGCTGCGTCGGTACGATCTGCTCGGCGACGAAGGGCAGCTGATCGCCCGCGACCTGCTGCTGAAACCCGATCGCTATTTTCTCCTGCTCGGAAAGAAATCCGGAGGGTGACTGCCATGTACGTGCTCGGCTACAGCGGTTTTACACGCGACTCGCGGACTGCGGACGGCTACCGCAATCCCTTCGCGAAAACGGGACAGGATTTCGATTCCATTTTCCTTTTCCACGAAGGCGAAGTGCCCTTCCAGATGTTCCCGTTGGGCTTCTTCGGACATGACGCATCCGCCGCGCTGCTGCGCGACGGCGAACTCGTCGCCTGCGCCGCGGAGGAGCGTTTCACGCGGGCGAAATTCGCGCTCAACCTCGCGGGGAACACGCTGCTCCCGAAACATGCGATCGCGTACTGCCTGAAGGAAGCGGGCATCGGCATCGATGACGTCGATATCGTGGCGCATTACTGCCGCTTCGACGCGCAGGCCATTGCGGACAGACAGACGCTGATGGCGCCATTCGTGTCGGCGGAGGAGTATGCCCTGATCGGAGATTCGTACCGGAAGGTCTTCAAGGAGATGATGGATCTGCCCGTGCTGCTGCGGCAGTTCGAGAACATGACCGGCAGCCGGCCGCGACGCTTCGAGCAAATCCCGCATCACCTCGCGCATGCCGCCAGCGCATATTACCCGTCAGGTTTCGACGAGGCGCTGATCTATACCATCGACGGAACGGGCGAACGCGAGAGCGCGCTGCTCGCCGTCGGCCGCGGCGGCAGCATAACCGAAGAGTCCCGCACCTTGTTGCCGACCTCGCTCGGTACGCTGTATCTGCTCGTTACGGTGCTGCTTGGTTTCAGGAGTCTCGGCGACGAATACAAGGTGATGGGGCTGGCCGGATACGGCGATCCCGCGCGCTACCGCGATTTTTTCCGGTCACTCGTGCGCCTGCACCGGGACGGCTCGCATACGCTAGAGGGATTCGCGCGCTGCGATCTGAAGTCCCGTCTGGCGGAGGCGCTCGGGGAGCCGAGAGTTCGCGGCGAGGAAATCGCGCAGCATCATTGCGATATCGCCGCGGCATTGCAGGAGGCGCTGGAGGAAGCGGTGCTGCATGTGCTCATTCACGCGCGGCGGCGTCTCGGCCTGCGGAGGCTGTGCATGGCCGGCGGCGTCGCGCTCAACAGCATGATGAACGGCGTCATCGCACGCGCGGGGCTGTTCGATGAAGTATTCGTGCAGCCGGCCGCGGGCGACGAGGGGGGCGCGCTTGGCGCGGCGCTGCAGGCCTGGCATCAGTCCGTCGCCGGAAACGGCGCGGGCACCGCCATGAGGCATGTCTATACCGGGCCGGGATTTCAGGACACGGACTACATCGCTGCCCTGGAAAGGCACGCGGATGCGGTCGTATGGCGGAGGTTGGAGCACGTCGCCGAGGATGTCGCCGAAGCGCTGGCGGATGGCAAGGTCGCGGGATGGTTTCAGGGAAGAATGGAATTCGGTCCGCGGGCTCTCGGCAACAGGAGCATACTCGCGGATCCCCGTCCTGCGGATATGAAGGACCGCATCAATGCGAAGGTCAAGCACCGTGAAGGATTCCGTCCCTTCGCGCCGGCGGTGACGGAGGAGGATGCCCGCGCGTACTTCGACATGACCGGCCTGAAGGATTCGCCGTACATGCTGTTCGTCGTGCCGGTATTGCCGGAAAAAAGGAGGGAAATACCAGCTGTCACGCACGTCGACGGAACCGCCCGCGTGCAGACCGTATCGAAGGCCACGAACGCGCGATTCCACGAGCTTCTTCGGGCCTTCGAGCGACGGACCGGTCTGCCCGTTCTCCTCAACACATCGTTCAACGTCATGCACGAGCCCATTGTCTGCACACCGGATGATGCCATCCGTTGTTTTCTGGACACCGACATCGATCTGCTCGCGCTCGGCGATTTCGTGGCAACCAAACGCTCAGCAAAGCCGGGGTGAGAAATGACGACAGCGCTTGTCACCGGAGCATCGGGCTTTGTGGGACGTCGCGTGGTGGACGCCCTGCTCGCCGCGGGTGTGCGCGTGCGCGCCGGCGTGCGTCATCACGGCGTCGCGAAAGCCCTGCAGTGCTGCAGTGAATGCGAAGTGGTGGTGATCGACATCTGCGATGCCCGGTCGCTCGCCGGGGCGATGCGCGGCGTCGACCAGCTGTACCATTTCGCGGCGGCGGTCACTTCGCATGCGTCCGCCGCGAAGCTCCAGCGCGTCAACGTGGAGGGCACGCGCTCCGTCTGGGAATCCGCGGCCGCTGCCGGTGTGGGCAGGGCGCTGTACTGCAGCAGCACCGCGGTCTATGGCCTGCTCGCGCAGAACGGCAGGGCCGTGACCGAGGACGTGACGCCGCGCGCGGTCGAACCTTACGGACGATCGAAACTGCTCGGCGAACGCGCCGCCGCGGAGATCGGAAGCGCCCGCGGAATCGACACCGTCGTGATCCGTCCCACCGCGGTATTCGGTCCCGGCGAGCACACGCATTTCGGAAGCGAGCTGCGGAAAGCCGCCGTTTCCCGCATCCTGCTCGGCGGGGGATTCAACAGCAAGCACTTCAGCTTCGTGCACGTGGATGATGTGGCGGCGGCCGCCGTGCATCTCATGCAGCTGCCGGAGCGCGGCGCCGGCGTTTTCAATGTCGTCGCGGAGCCTCCGGTCTCGTACGAGGACGCGTTCCAGTCCTACCTCCGCGCTCTCGACGGAGCAGGACGGCGATTCCTCCGCCAGCGCCTACTCGGACGCATGTCGCTGATGGTGGAACGGAGTCCGTCGCTTGCGCGCGGACTGCAGGCGCACGGCCGGCACGGCCTGGCGTTCGGCGTCTGGAGGCCCGGCTTCGACATGACATTCTCCTCGGCGAGATTGCGCAAAACGGAGTTTCAATTCCGATGGACGGATTTCGAGCTCGTGCTTCGTTCGTGTCTGGACGGCGTGGAAAAGGAGCGTGCCGCATGTATGTCCTCCGCGTACTGACGGCGCACCCCGCCCGACTGCTGCTGACGCTCTCGGGCATCGGGCTGTGCATCGTGCTCATCCTCTTCATTCTCGGCGTGTACAACGGCGTCGCGACGGGATCGGTGGACTACGTCCGTCAGACCTCCGCCGATCTCTGGGTGCTGCAGGCGAACACGACGAACATCATGCGCGGCACTTCCATCCTTCCCGCGGCCTATTGCGAGGAAATCCGCACGCACAGGGACATCGCTTCCGCGGCCGCGGTGTTGATGTTTTTCGCGACAATCGAGATCGACGGCCGCGACGCGACCGTGCTGCTCACAGGCTATGAGCCCGGAAGCATGGGCGGACCTCCCCGCATCGCCGAAGGGCGGACGATCTCCCGCGACGGAGAGATCGTGCTCGATCGGGCGTTCGCCGCGAAGCATGGCATCGGTCTCGGCCGGCGCCTGAAGCTGCGGGACGATTCGCTGACGGTCGTGGGACTTTCATCCATGACAAACGCGTTCGTCACGCAGTACGCCTTCGTGACGCTGGCCTACGAACAGTCGATCATCGAGCTGCCGGGGCTCGCGAGCTTTTTCATCGTCAAACTGCGGGAAGGCAGCGCATCCGGATCCGTGGCGCGGGACATCGACCGGAAGTATCCGGGGCGCCTTTCGGTGCACCGGCATGCGCAATTTCTCGAAAACAACATCCACGAAGTCGAGTCCGGAGTGCTCCCGCTGTTCTTCGCGATAGCCCTGATCGGCGGCGTGGTGCTCTCCATCATTCTCAGTCTCATCCTTTCCGTGAATATCCTCGAGCACCGGCACGACTACGCCATCATGAAGCTCATCGGCTCGCCATCGGCGTATCTCCGGCGGGTGGTGCTGACGCAGTCGCTCTTCATCTGTTTCGCTTCGGAATGTCTCGGTCTGGCCGCGCTGTACCCGCTGCTGCTGATGATGGAATGGATCACGCCCGAGGTGGCCGCTATCGTCACGGCATCGCATATGATCGCGGTAACTACGGCGGTGTTCGTGATCGGCATCGCGAGCGGCATGCTCGCGAGCAGACGCGTGCGCCGCATTTCCACGTCGGAGGTGTTCTCATGACGCGGCATGAGACGACAGCGCCGGTGGTTCGCCTGCGCGGGATTTCGAAGACCTACGTCTCGAAGGGCAACGAATACGCCGCCCTCCGCGGCATCGACCTCGATGCGTATCCCGGACGGATGCTGCTGCTGCTCGGTCCCAGCGGCAGCGGAAAAACCACGCTGCTCACCATTGCCGCGGGTTTCGTCGCGCCGGGCAGCGGAACGGTGGAACTCTTCGGACGCACGCTGGAGGGATACAGCGTCAGGCAGCTTCAGGGGCCCTTCGCGCGGCCAGGATCGGATTCGTGTTCCAGACCTTCCTGCTCATCGATGCGCTGACCGCGGCCGGGAACATCGAACTGCAGCTGCGCTTCGCCGGGATGCGGAACGCGGATGCCCGGCGTCGGACGCTGGATGCGCTGGAACGCGTCGGCATCCCGCAGCTGGCGGGGAAGGGTCCGGCGGAACTCAGCCACGGCGAACGGCAGCGCGTGGCCATCGCTCGGGCACTGGCCATCGATGCCGACCTGCTCATCGCCGACGAGCCGACGGCCAGTCTCGGAACGGAACAGGGGGAGGCGATCATACGCCTGCTTCATTCCTGCGCGGCGGATCTGAAGAAATGCGTGCTCGTGGCAAGCCACGATCTCCGGCTGCGCGCGCATGCCGATGTGCTTCATTTCATGGACAGCGGCCGCATCACCGCGACCGAACGCGGAGGTGGATGATGAAGAAGAAAGTGTATCTCATACAGCCCACGTACAGGGACAAATTCGGCAAGCTGCTCAAGGGCAGGAGCCTGTACACGATGTCGCTCGCGCTTCCCGCCCTCGGCGCCGCGGTGCCCGAAGATTGGGAGAAACAGCTCTGTTATGAGTATTTCGAGGACGTCGACTTCGACACCGATGCCGGCGTCATCGGACTCTCGTCGATGGGATACGAGATCTACCGCGGGATCGAAATTGCCGAAGAGTTCCGCCGCCGGGGCAAGATCGTGATCTTCGGAGGTTTCCAGGCGCAGCTCAGCGTCGGTTTCGTCGCGCCGCACTGCGACGCCGTCGTGCACGGGAATCCCGGCAAGCCGGCGATGCGGCGCATACTCGAGGACGCCTTCAGCGGAACGCTGCAGCGCGAGTATGTCTGCGGCGTGGATCTCGACTACCAGGTGGACTACGACGCATTCGATACCAGCCGCGTGCTGTTCACCCCGGTGTTCACCAGCGTGGGATGCAATTTCCGCTGCGACTACTGCTGCATCGCCTCGATATACGAAGGGAACTGCCGCGTGCGCAAGCTCCGCCACGTGTTCGCCGAGCTGGACCGTCTCCACCGGAAAACCCGGCGCATCGCTTTCGTCGACACCAACATCCACAGCCGGCACAGCTATCTCAAAGCGCTGTGCGAGGGAATGCTCGAGAGGAAGTACCGCTTCGTCTGGGGGGCGCAGTCCACGATCGACATCGGCGACGACGTCGAGACGCTCGAGCTCATGCGCCGGGTCGGCT
>CAZWNO010000136.1:0-3725 GCA_964635845.1 uncultured Chromatiales bacterium | reverse complement strand
CACTTCCTCAGCGCGTTGACGCCATTGCAGAAGGTCGCGCCGAGCGAGCAGTTGACAAAGATCACCGACCATGCGCTCGACATGGTGTTGCATCGCCACTATGACGCCGAGCGCCGGGTCGGCTGCAAGGCGCTGTTCATCGGGCTGGAATCATTTTCGCAGGCCAATCTAGAGAATGTTCACAAGGGGCTTTCCGCCGAGTCCTACGAAAGGCGGATCCGCAATATCCACCGCGCAGGAATCAGGGTCGCCGCATTTCTCATGTACGGATTCGACCACGACACAAAGGACACCGCCCGGCAGCTGGCAGGGCTTGTCATCCGGCACAAGATCGAGCTGCCGATGATCAACCTGCTCGTTCCCCTTCAGGGGACGGCGCTGTACGAGCGGCTCAGAGCGGAGAACCGATTGCTCATCGAGGACGAGCACGATTTTCTCCGCAACAACATCGGCTACAATTCCTCCTTCAACCTGTGCCTCTACAAGCCGAAGAACCTGACGCCTGAAGAGGCGGAGGAGGGATTCATCGAACTGCTCGGCCGTCTTTCAGGCTACGCGCAGATCATCCGGCGCTCGCTGAGCAGCGACCTGAAACTGTCCGTGTTTTTCCTCTACAGCAACTGGCTGTTCAGGCGCGAATATCTCCGGCTGAAGCGGCTGCGCGCGAAGAGTCAGGCAGCCGTGGCGGCGGTTCCGGCACACGCGGACGGAGTGCCATGCACATGACGGCAGACCGGCATCCCCGCTCCGCGGAGGAGGTCACATGATATTCCTCGAAGGCATGCTCATCGGACTTCTGTATGCGATCATTCCCGGCGGGTCGATTCTCGTCGGGCTGAATCTGGCGATATCGCCCGGATTCTCCCGCGCGGCGGCATTCACTTACGGCGTGCTGATCATCGATACCGCATACGCATTGCTTGCGGTGGCGGCCGCCGCCGCTGCCACGAGCCTGTATGTCCGCCTCGCTTCGGCTCATCCCATGGTGCTGCCCGGAGTGCAGCTCGCCCTGTGCGCAGTGCTCGGAATTTACGGTGCGTATCTCCTGTTCAGGCCCAGTCCGTCAGTGGACCGCGCGGCATATGTTGAGGACGTCGGGATGGCGGGGAGCCGGCGGGCGTCGCCTCACGGGTATCTGCTGCTGGGGATCACATTGAAAGCGTCCACGATCGCGAGTCCCAGTTTCCTGGCCGGTTTTGCGCTGCTGACATCGCAGGCAGGGACGCTGGGATTGAGCGGCTGGAGCCTGGTCGACAGGGCGGTATTCGCCATAGGGTTCGGCCTCGGCAATTTCCTCTATCTCCAGTCCTGCATGCGCCTCACCTCGCGGTATGTGAACCGTCTTCAGGGCGCGCGCTTCATTCGTCTGCGGAAAGGACTCGGCGCATGTTTCGCAGCGCTCGGCCTGCTGCTCCTGCTTCACATCATCCAGGATTGGATATGGTAGCGGCAGCGAAAGGCGTGGGATAGGTCGCGATTGTGGCCGGGGTCGCGACGATCGCCGGGGTCGCGACGATCGCCGGGGTCGCGATTGTGGCCGGGGTCGCGACGATCGCCGGGGTCGCGATTGTGGCCGAGCCGTTGGCTCGGCCATCGCCGATGCGCCTGTTCTTCCTCAAGCCCAGGGCGGACGACTGACGCTACCGTTTCCTCTTGCCGACCCTGTACGTTTGCTCCGTGCCGGAGGAGACGATCCGGATTTCGAGCTTTCCGCCGACCGCATGCGCGTATTTTCGCAGTGTGGCGAACGAAGGGGAGTGTCCGGAAAAGGATTCGAGCCGTGCAATCGCGCTCTTGGTGGTTCCCATAGCTTCAGCAACATCGCTCTGTGTCAGCCCCGCGTCCATCCGCGCGCGCAGCATGACTCTCAGGAGCTGATACTCCTCCTCCAGAGCCTCGTATGCCGCCCGGAAGCCCTTCTTCTCGAGCGCTTTCTCAAGCATTGCCGCATGATCGTGGGCGACGGGTTTGTATTCATTCCGTTTCATCTTGCACCGCCTTCATCCTCATTCGTGCGATTCGGATTTCTTTTTCGGGGATACTCTGTTTTTTCTTCACAATTGCATGCAGAATCACGATCCTCCTGTCGGCAAAAAAACAATGTTAGCATATATGCGAACAAATGTCAAATGCTCGAATGTCCAATATCGAATGATCGAATGTCGAATGATCGAATGTCGAATGATCGAATGTCGAATGATCGAATCCCCAATGTCGAATATCCAATTTACAGTTCGGGATTCTGGTGTTTGTCCATGTGGCCGAGCCGTTGGCTCGGCCATCTTCCAACGTTCCAACGTTCCAATGTGGCTCGCCGCCCGCCTCGAGCGAAGCCGCGTCCCTCAGCGTCCTGGTTTGCGCCGCACGCCGCGTGCTGCGCCGGGCGTCGTCTCCCAGTATGTCAGCCCCTGTGCGAAGCACACGCCCGGCAGATCGTCGACGCGTGACGCGAGATACGCCCGCGCGTCTTCCACACCGCTGTTGTATGCGAAGGGAGCGATTTCCTTCATGATATAGTCGAGCAGCAGCGATGCCTGCAGGTCGTTCAGCTCCTGGTCGAATTGTTCGGCGAAAAAGCGCCGGAGTGATTCGGCGATGTCGGCGGATTGATCCCTGGTTACATATTCGTTCATGGCTGCTCCGGGGTGAGAGTGTGGTGCCGCTCGCTGCAGGGCGGGACGGCGTTCGTATACGCGCAAGATAGAACACGCGTCCGGCGCCGGGCAAATCTCACGTGGGGGGATGTGGAAGCGTATCTCCGCACCTCGGACATGATTCTCATCGCCATGTGCGACCGATCTTTCGAGAAGAAGCCATTAAAATTATCCTCCGCGCACCTCCGCGCGCCTCCGCGGTAAAATCTTCTCGGTGCCCTCCTTACTCCTCCCTCCCTTACTCCTCCCTCCCTCCCTTTTGTCCCCACCCGAAAATCCCGTATTTTACCAAGCTAGGATTATCCCGTTGTCTCCCGGAAGTCAACGGGGCGTCGCATTTGCGAATGTGGCGAAATTGGCATACGCGCCAGACTTAGGAAAGTGCAGAAGTCGCCTAATTTCTATTAGAATCAAGGATTTCACGCCAAGTGGTACCAAAGTGGTACCAAAATCGTTTGCCCATTTGGTACCAGCGCAATTGATTTTTCTGGTGTGATCCACGATTTTGGGCATAAAAAAAACTCCACGAACGCTCGTGGAGTCTCGCCTGTAATCCGCATCGAGTTGGTGGGAAATGCGGATTCAAAAACAACTTAGGACATGACAGGGTGATCCACAAGGGTGACAGTTTTCTGTCACTCGGAGCCTATGTCTGAGGCGGCTTCTTGTATACGTTCAACCCGATCTTGACTTCCTCTTTCCCCTCGACCGACTGATTGCCCTCGGTGCTGGCGATGATCACGGATTTTCCGGACGAGGAAAGTCCGAACTCCTTCGACATATCGACCTTGATGGTGAGGATATCGCCCTCGACCTTCATCTCGACGTTTTTCATGGTGGCTCCTGCTCATGTGATGGATTGCTTTCGGGAATGTACGCAGAATCTGGTTAGGGAGAAGGGATGCTGGTTTCTTTCCATTGGTGCGTCACTGAAACTCAGTAATCGCAACATCTTCTCAACTCCCATATGCCGTATCTATTGATCCGTAATCAAGATATTCGCACATTCTCTGCTGATTGGATACTTCTATCAGATTGACGAAGTCCAGTTTAACTCCTGAATTCACTGGA
>CAZWNO010000135.1:0-9612 GCA_964635845.1 uncultured Chromatiales bacterium | reverse complement strand
GATTCGGCGGGACCATCGCGACAAGGAACACCTTGTTGGCAGAAACCGCCATCTGCCTTGTCGGGAAGGTTCCGAATTCTCCGTGATAGATGTTTTCGAGGGTACTTCCGTTCCAGTGAATGACGCCATATCGGGATTGCGAGAAAAAGATGTCGTTTTCGTTATTACCGCGTATCCGATAGGTCCAATACTTGAACTCGTGCGATATTGACCACTCTTCCCCATCCCTGGACGTTCGGACGTGCCGGTTATCCACAATGTACCAAACCCCATTGTACGCCCATACACTGCCGATGCCGGACGGGTTATGCATCACTTCCTGAACGTGGCCGTCTGGAAAGACCCGGTAGAGGTAACAACTGCCGTCTTTATATCCCCTCACCATCACATCGCCGTCCTCCATGCCCCAAAGTGCTCCAAAGTTCATTCCAGGATTGCCGCGAATCGTGATCAATTGCGAAACAATCCCGTCCTTGATTCTCACGATGCCTTCCCCGCAAGCGAAATACATATCGAAACTGTTCTCGCGTCCCCAAATCGCCAAAACGCCGCCAACAAAGTACGGACCGGGAAAAAGGTATTGCGCCCATCCGGTATCTGTTCGGTGGACTGGGAGCGCGTGCCCAATCCAGACTTCCCCCATTTTCGTCGAAAAGCAGGAATTTGCTGTGCTATATCCTTCGGATGTCGAGATTCGCAGTAGATGTTTCTGGCCGTTGATGATCTCGACGAGATTGCCGGAGCGGCTGTAATCGATTTCACCTGTGGAATCATATTCGTCCCAATCCCCTGCTATAAGCACATGGTCGTCGGATACCGCGTACACGTCTCTACAATGGGAGACCGGTCCGTACAGCGTGTCAATTGTCCACGTGAATCGATGACTTGTCGTATCCTTGGGCACGAAGGTGGTATCGATCGGAGTAACCGGCTCAGGCGGAGGTGGTTCCGAACACTGGGTTAAGCAGAAGCTCAGCAGCAGAATGGTGAGAAGACAGATTGATAAACAGACAATGCCATAACGGTTCGCATCACCCGTTTCGTCTTTCGAGACCCGACGGCCGAAGAGACTCGACACCGCTCTGCCTTGTTGAGACGGAAGGGAAGGTATTCCTGGCGGTGGGATCGGGAGATCACCGATCAAACTCAGCATACTTATTGGTGGTGGTTGGGAGGAGTTCATGCGGTGCATTCCGAGCGAGGAATGCATTCCTGCATACAATCCCTGAAGCCGTAGTTCATCTGCTCTCATCTTGCTCTTGTACCGGTCAACAAAACGACATGCTGATTCGGCGGGACCATCGCGACAAGGAACACCTTGTTGGCAGAAACCGCCATCTGCCTTGTCGGGAAGGTTCCGAATTCTCCGTGATAGATGTTTTCGAGGGTACTTCCGTTCCAGTGAATGACGCCATATCGGGATTGCGAGAAAAAGATGTCGTTTTCGTTATTACCGCGTATCCGATAGGTCCAATACTTGAACTCGTGCGATATTGACCACTCTTCCCCATCCCTGGACGTTCGGACGTGCCGGTTATCCACAATGTACCAAACCCCATTGTACGCCCATACACTGCCGATGCCGGACGGGTTATGCATCACTTCCTGAACGTGGCCGTCTGGAAAGACCCGGTAGAGGTAACAACTGCCGTCTTTATATCCCCTCACCATCACATCGCCGTCCTCCATGCCCCAAAGTGCTCCAAAGTTCATTCCAGGATTGCCGCGAATCGTGATCAATTGCGAAACAATCCCGTCCTTGATTCTCACGATGCCTTCCCCGCAAGCGAAATACATATCGAAACTGTTCTCGCGTCCCCAAATCGCCAAAACGCCGCCAACAAAGTACGGACCGGGAAAAAGGTATTGCGCCCATCCGGTATCTGTTCGGTGGACTGGGAGCGCGTGCCCAATCCAGACTTCCCCCATTTTCGTCGAAAAGCAGGAATTTGCTGTGCTATATCCTTCGGATGTCGAGATTCGCAGTAGATGTTTCTGGCCGTTGATGATCTCGACGAGATTGCCGGAGCGGCTGTAATCGATTTCACCTGTGGAATCATATTCGTCCCAATCCCCTGCTATAAGCACATGGTCGTCGGATACCGCGTACACGTCTCTACAATGGGAGACCGGTCCGTACAGCGTGTCAATTGTCCACGTGAATCGATGACTTGTCGTATCCTTGGGCACGAAGGTGGTATCGATCGGAGTAACCGGCTCAGGCGGAGGTGGTTCCGAACACTGGGTTAAGCAGAAGCTCAGCAGCAGAATGGTGAGAAGACAGATTGATAAACAGACAATGCCATAACGGTTCGCATCACCCGTTTCGTCTTTCGAGACCCGACGGCCGAAGAGACTCGACACCGCTCTGCCTTGTTGAGACGGAAGGGAAGGTATTCCTGGCGGTGGGATCGGGAGATCACCGATCAAACTCAGCATACTTATTGGTGGTGGTTGGGAGGAGTTCATGCGGTGCATTCCGAGCGAGGAATGCATTCCTGCATACAATCCCTGAAGCCGTAGTTTACCTGCTCTCATCGCAATTCTGGCTATTAGGAGCGCTATAACCGATTATGAACTCCGGATCAACTTACAAACCTGATATCCCAAAGTCAAGTTGCCGCGACGTCCGGTTTCGCTCAAATGGGCGATCGCCGGCATCGTCCTTTACGAGCATGGTCTGATGAGGAACGGGGCATTCCGCCGATTCCTCGAGCGCTACGCACGGCGCATCGCGTGAAGGTCCGAACGAAACTGCGCAGCGCATGCGGCAGCGCATGCAGATACGCGCTCCATCGGATCGCATGACATCGACCGCTGCCTGTCCCTTGACTTTGCGAGGTAATTTGTAGATACTAAACCTTATCGTAATCACGCACCAGCAGCTGAGTTCATGAGAGAGCCGGACTTTGGCCAATTCTGAAACGATTACGTAGAAACTGCTGCGCAACATCCGATCTCCAACTCGTTGTCGATCTGACGACCAGGCGCCTCCGACCAGACCTGAAGATGAATAATGGAGAAAGCAATGCGATTCACCGGGATACTGATTACATTGATCATTCTTTCCGCAATGAATTATGAGCATCTTTCTGCCCAGGTGTTCGATCAGATCTACCCGGATTTTCCGGCGAACGAGATGTCGGACCTCGTGCGCTGGAACGGTGATACGCTGTTCGCCTGTGGATTCAACTGGACTCTCCAGCGTTCGACGGATGCCGGGGCGACCTGGGAGGAGATGCTCGACGGATATCCGAAATACAATCTCGTGCGGATGGGGTCGGATGGAAATTATTTGTATTTTCTTCCCATACCCACCGGATTTACGCAGAAAGAGATGGAAAACGATACGAGGGTTCTTCTGCTCAGATACGATCCCCGAACCGATTCCGTGACGAAACTCTATACAGACCGAATACCGGCGGGTTTACCGGTCTTCATCAAAATGAGACTGTCTGTCGGGCAGTCCATAATCGCTTTGCTTCAGGTGTACCATGATACGGCTCGGCTGGTCAGGTCAACCGACGCAGGTTCCAATTGGGTGGAAGTTCAGCTTCCGAGGGAATATTACGAGAATGAGAACAGCACTATCGAACATCTCCGTTTCCGGGATCCACTGCATGGAACGGTATCCATTAAGACAGAATCGGGAGGGGGTTACAACGTTTATCTGACAAAGGACGCTGGGAAGACATGGACACAGGTCGAAAACGTGCGGCAACAGTTCGTCGAGTATGCCAGAACACCACCCGAGCCTGGTGGCTGGTTCGGTGACTCCCTTGTGATACTCGTACATGAACGGAGGACACCAGTGATCTCAATGAATCGAGGCGCTTCCTGGCAATGGTGCACACCGGTCAATGCCTTCATTATGACCATCAGCTTCGACGAGAGTGGCACGGGATATTTTGCCGATGTGCGAGAAGAAATCTGGAAAACCACGGATTTCGGAATATCGTGGGTAAAATGTCGCGAGGGTTTCGATCTTGAAATGTCTGGAGAAAATCTCGGCTGCATGGTCCAGATAGGAGCGGATACGCTCGTGACAATGGATATATATGGAAATATCTGGCGTACGATGGATGGGGGGATCAGCTGGGACGCAACGCGGATGAGTGATGTTTGGTATTTCAAAAACCTGCAATTCGTGAACGAGATGCTTGGTTATGTCATTGCGAATGACAGATTGGATGGACGCAGGCGGTATCTGCGCACAACCGATGGAGGCATGACGTGGGCGGACCACGGTGATTTTCCGGTCGCAGGCAAGACTCCGTTGTTTTTCCATCTCGATGAGCAGCATGCTTTCGCTCTACGCTCGTTTGGCTACCAGTCCTCCGAGGATACACTCATTTTCAGGAGTACGACGGGTGGAAGTCACTGGGAACCGGTGTATTTCTGGTCGAATGACGATTCGATAAATATTAACCTGCTCGTTCAAGGGCGCTGGTTCTGCAGTCGTGATACCGGCTATGTACCGGTAAACGGAAACCGGCTTCTCAGGACCACCGACGGGGGCGATTCCTGGACTCTCCTGGCTGGACCAGCCTCCGTTATCGGGACCGAGAACGATATGAGGCTTGAATGGATGGATGCGCGAAATTCCCCGACTGTGTGGTTCGCGGCTACGCGCGAGATCCTCCGATCGGAAGATGCTGGTGAAACGTGGATATCCGTGCTATCCTTGCCTGACTCCATACCGGATAATGATGGATTCACTAAAGTACAAATTCTGGATTCGGGTGGTATCTTCGTCATCGCAATGCTCCATCTATATTACTCATCGGATGGTGGAGCTTCATGGGAAGATTGGGAACCGGGAACTCTGTACACTACAGGAAACACGACGCAATTCACGAAACAGGAAGGAATTAAGATACGGACTGCTCAGAGTCTCTATGAGTACGGTGGCAACAGCAACGTGTATGGAACGTCCGATGCGTGGAAAACTCAGGATCTTCAGTGGAGTTTCGGAAACCACCGAGTCAATAATTTCTCCTATGTGTACTTCCTGGATCGAATGCGCGGATGGATTTACGGCATGACGGCGATTTACCGCACCACGAACGGCGGTATTAATTGGACAAACATCACGCCCACGATCCCTCAGACCCCTCGTATTGTCTCCACCTGGCCTCAGCCGGTGATGCAAGGTCGGGTGATGAGCACGGAGATCGAACTCACGCGGCCGGGACCTGTGAACATCGAGCTATTTGACCTTCTAGGCCGCAGGAGGGCGGTGGTGTTGGATACTCAGGTCGATGCTACCCGGCGAATCGTGCAATACTCCACCGCCGGACTCGAACGTGGAGTGTATGTGCTGCGGATGGTGACTGGTAGTGGCATTGCGAACGCGAAGGTGGTTGTCGAATGAGATTCCTTACCGCGATATCATTTTGGACTCTTCTCCTGGCAACCATCCCCGCTGCCGCCCAGCCCCTGAGCGTCTCGATTGAATCCATCGACGCCTCGCGGCTTCCGCGGATGAAGATGGAAACGACGGTGCGGTGGAATGATGCGAAGTTGCGTTCGACGCAGGGACTCACGCTTTTCGTGATTGAGAACGGGCAGTCCATCCCCGCCGATATCTGGTGCCCTGATACTGCAACCGGTACGGCGGTGGCGCTGGTGCTGGATAATTCCGGATCGATGACGGGTGTGGATTTCGACAGCCTGAAAACGGGTGCACTGTCCGTCGTGCGCATGCTCGGCATTGGAGATGAGGCCGCTATTTACCACTTCTCGAATGGCGGAGAACGTGTGATAGATTTTACCGGGGATGTCCCCTCGCTCGAATCCGCGATCGGGAATCTCGCCATTGGAGCCAACACGCCCTGCTATCACACGATGAGCATCGCCCTGAAGGATCTCGCTGCGCATCCTGCGGCACGAAAATTCCTGCTGGTGTTCACTGACGGGGTGGATAACGGTTCCTCGGAGCGACCGGAGGATGTGGCGGATGCGATTCTGGCGCAGGATGTGACGCTCTTCATGATCGGATATGGCAGCAGTATGCTGAACCAGGGAGTCATGGAGGACGTGGCGCGGCGATCGGGCGGCTATTACCAGCGCGTCTATGCGCCTTCCCAGCTCGCGGAGCTGCTGCGTGAGATAGGCGGGGAGATGCTCACTTCGAATTGTGTGATCTCATGGGAAACGAGTTGCACCGACAGTCTCCGCGCCTTGCATGTGACGGCAGAGTACCAGGGAGAAGTGAGCGAAGCGGATTCCCTGTTCATCTCGCCATGGCGTCCGGATCGGCTGCAATTACGCGTGTCCGGTCCAGCGCGTCTGGCTCCCGGTGACCGCGGCATCATCTATGTGGATCTCGATCCCCGCGTCCCGCGTGAACTCATGCTTTCATTTGATTTCCTCCTTCGCACAGATCCGGAGTTGCTCGAACCCACGGCGCCGACGCCGGTCACACTGGGGACCATCACACAGAACACCGCTGTCCAGCTCATTGAGCTGCGGCCGGGCACGTACCGCTTCCGCGCTGAATACGTCTACCCCGGATTCGAGACCGGCCACCTCGTAGGTATCTCCATGCGCGCTCTGGCCGCGGCCGGCAGTCGTGCGGTGCACATCGGGATCGACAGCGTCACGCTTACGAGTGGTTGTCCGAACACGGTGGCGCAGGAGGGATTCGTGGTGGAAATCTGTCAGTGCGAGGAGGTGCTCACTGCACGCATCGACACTCTGGCGACCGCGCCGAGCGGAGAGGAACTGGATCTGCGCGTGTGCTGGGAATTCTTCGGCGGACAGCCATCACAGCTGCGCAGCGAGGTTCGCTACGACAGCAGCGTGCTTGTATTCAGCGACGTCGTATCGAGCGATCGGGGGTGGGATTTCCGCGCCGAGCTGCCGGAGCAGGGGCGGATGCTGGTGGAGGGTGTGCCCGTGAATCCGAACGGGTCACCCTGCATGGTTCTGCGATTCCGAACCCCGATCACCCGGGATGTACTTCGCAGCACCGTGACCGTACCGAAACTTACTGCATACGCCCGCTGCTGCGAAGATGCGGATTCGCTATCCTCCCGGGTGTTCGTGGACGGCATCTGCAATCCGCTGCTTCGCAGGCGTGACAACGTGAGTCTGTTTCCGCAGCCCGCAACGCACCACGTCGAGCTGACCGGACAGCTGCAGAACATCCGCGGCATCACGCGCGGCAGACTCAGGCTGTATGCCTCCGATGGCACATTCGTCGTGGAGGAGCCCGTCACAATACAGGCTGATGGAAGTATTTCCGAGAGCCTCGATCTTACTGCTGTGTTGCCGGGGAGCTACACTGCGGTCATCTCCATTGAAGATCGACTCTTCGTAAAGCATCTGCTGCGTCTGTGAATGCTCTGGTCAAGGATTCGATAAACCATCCCATAGACACGCAATAAAGGCACGGACGATGCCACGATCATTCACGTCATTTTGGATAGGGATGAAATCTATTCCATTCCTGATTTTCATGACTGTCTCAATCGGCTTGAATTGCCATTCGCTCTTCGCCCAGGTATTCTATCAGGCATACCCACCATTTCCGGCAAACGAAATCACTGATATGATCCGCTGGAAAGGCGACACGTTGTTCGCTTGCGGCTTTAATTGGACACTCCAGCGCTCGACGGATGCCGGGGCGACCTGGGAGGAGATGCTCGACGGATATCCGAAATACAATCTCGTGCGCATGGGGTCGGATGGGAATTACCTATATCTGCTTCCGGTAGCGACAGGATTTACACATGATGCGATGCAACGGGATACATCGGTGCTCCTATTCAGGTATGATCCACGTACCAGCGAGATGGAAACGCTGCAAGTGCCCAGAATTTCTTCTGCTCGTCCCCAATGGCTTCATCTGGATATGTCTGTTGGACATTCCATCGTAGCTATTCTACAGGAATACGATCATCCTGGACAGCTGCTGATATCCACTGACGCAGGGGACGAATGGATCGAGATGCAACTACCGGATGCGTATTATGACAATGGAATGGCTGGACTTGGTCCGATATACTTCCGGGACGCGCAAAATGCATTGGTCGCAATCAATCCGGATCCACAGGGAGTCATCAACCAGGATCTTTATCTCACGAACGACGGAGGACGGTCATGGTCCCATATCGGAGATGTGAAAGATCAACATTTCGTATACTCCAAGACCCCGCGTCCACCCGCAGGCTGGTTTGGTGATTCTCTTGGTGTTGTTATCGATGAGCGTATTACACCCGTTATTACTACTAATCGAGGTGCATCCTGGACACAGTGTACACGGGTCCCCGGTCTCATAGTGGCCCTGAGTTTCGACACTGACGGGACCGGCTATATCCTGGATGGATCCTCTCAGGTTTGGAGAACCTCGGATTTCGGCAGCAACTGGATGAAATGTCGGGAGGGTATGGCGAGCCCCACTGCAAGAGAGAATCTCGGTTGCATCGTCCAGATCGGACCGGATACGGTCATCACTGCTGATTTCTACGGACAGATACAACGGACGCTCAACGGTGGCCTGACCTGGGATGCCGTTCGTGCAAGCTATTCGTGGCAATTTGCGGATCTGCAGTTTGTGACAAGCAATCTCGGATATGTCAGGGCAGCCGACCGGTTGACCGGCGAAATACGGTACCTGCGAACAACGGATGGAGGTGCTACCTGGGCTGATCATGGGGATTTCCCGCTTACGGGTCAGAATCCACGATTCTTCTATCTGGATGAGCGATCCGCGTTCAGTGTGAGAAATCATATATACAGTCTGAACTCGGAGCCACTCATCTTCCGGAGCTCCGACGGAGGCAGTCACTGGGAGCCGGTGTATTCGTGGTCCGAAATGGATTCGGTAGATATCAACAAGGGAGTCGGCGGGCACTGGTTCTGCAATTCTGATACGGGGTATGCACCTGTCAACGGAAACCGGATACTTCGCACGACGGACGGAGGCGACTCATGGGATCTGCTGCCGGGTGCATCATCGGTTACGAGTAAAGCATTGCGCTGGATGGACGCCCGGGAATCTCCTACGGTGTGGATCGCAACAACGCGTGATATACTTCGGTCGGAGGATGCTGGGTTCACCTGGTCCCCGGTCCTGTCACTGCCGGATTCGGTGTCTGATACCCATGGATTCACGAAGGTGGATGTACTCAGGGATGGAAGCATCTTCGTCATAGCACGCGACCGAATATATAACTCCTCGGATAATGGAGTTTCATGGGATAGTTGGGAGACGACGGCAGGCCTTAATCAACTCAATACTGCACAATTCACGAAGCTGAATGGTATCGAAATATCCCAGGCGAGTAACCTCTATTCCTACGGTACACAGTATAACATTTTCACCACAGAGGACGGCTGGCGGACTCGTCACCTCGAATGGAGTTTCGGATGTTCGGTCATTACAGCAGGGTCGATTTACTTTCTGGATTCGTTATACGGCTGGATGTACGGTCTCAATTCAATTTACCGCACCACAAACGGCGGCATTAACTGGACGAACGTCACGCCGTCCGTGCCGCGATCCCCTCGCATCCTCTCCACATGGCCGCAGCCCGTGGCGCAGGGCGGCATGATGAGCACGGAGATCGAACTCACGCGGCCGGGACCTGTGAACATCGAGCTATT
>CAZWNO010000134.1:0-9653 GCA_964635845.1 uncultured Chromatiales bacterium | reverse complement strand
TGCCGGGCTGTGAGCATGCCTGATTGACCTGCAGCGGTGCCACCGATGAGGACGAATACGAGGAAGCAGAATATTGATCTCATAAAGACCTCAAGATATGATTTATTTTCACTTTAGCGCAAAGTACGAATTGCTGCCTGGAGATGCAAAACATGGAGGGAGAAGTGGAGGAAAAACGGAAGATATCGAAAATCGGATGGAAGAGGGGCATGGCGGTCGTCAACGATGAGACGGAAGAGAATCCTGCACCCTGGAAAACGGAACATCCTATCGCACTGCGATGAGATCTTCGAGGTAATGGATCACACGGTGGTCATGAACCTGTTATGTGGTTCGCCTGGATTATCGGATCATCACCCTCCCCATCCCGACGGTGCCGGCCGCGGAGAGCAGATAGACATACAGCCCCGGCACGACGCCGCGCAGCAATGCGGCCGGGATTTCCACTTCCGCGGAGCGGCTCGCCGGAAGCGAGGTCGAGCGTACGGTGCGGCCGAGGAGATCGTGCAGAGTGAAGGTGATCTCTCCGCCGGCCGTCTGCGGGAAGGGAATGCGATAGGCGGATTGCAGCAATGGTGAAAACGGACTCGGGTATCCGACAAGAAGACCCGTCGCGTCTGCTGCAGGGGCTGCGCCGCCGGCATGGACGAGGCCTCCGTCGCCGTTATAGCGGATGGCGCCGCCGTAGCCGTAGCCCCACATGCGCGCCGGAGAGAGGAAGAACCAGTCGTTATAGGCCGCGCGTTCGCCCATGGGGAATTTCTCCCATGTCGCTCCCGCGTCGGAGGTCTTCATGACGAAGGTGCGATTGTCCTGCTGCGCGTCGTTCCACAGCGCGAGGCCGTTGTCGGCATCGAAGAAATGGATGAGCTGCGGAAGGAAGCCCTCGGTGGTCACCCAGGTGATGCCGCCGTCGGTCGTGTGGGAGAACTCTCCGGAGATCAGTCCGAAGCCGATCTCGGGGGTGAGGAACTGCACTTCCCAGATCGTGCGGGAACGCGGCGTGAGGCGTCCCTCCCATGTCGCGCCGCCGTCGGTGGACAGCTGCAGGCCGTTGCTCTGCATGTAAATGAACGTCGACGGCGGGAAATGGAAGATGTCGATCCCCGTCGAATACGGATTGGTAATCCCCGGCTGCACGAAACTGCGTTCCCAGGTTGCGCCGCCGTCGTGCGACCGCAGGAGAAGTCCGAAGGTTGCGCCGACCAGAAGTTCATCGTCGGAAACCGCGAGAATGGACTGCGCCATTTCCGGATTGCTGCTGCTGTACGTGATCGGAAGACGGCTCAGCACCGTCCAGTTCTTTCCGCGGTCGGTGCTGCGCAGCAGGTCGAAATCGTAGTTGCTCGTCGTCCCGACGAGGAACAGTGTGCCGGACGGCGAGGCGGCCAGGGCATCGCAGTCGTGCGCGGACGACGGAATCGATTCGTTCCACCTGCGGCCGCCGTCCGTGGTGAGCAGAACGGTCGGGGAATAGGTTGTGGCGATCCCGAGGTTCTCGTCGGTGAAGAGCAGGTCGGTTATGGTGCCGATGTACCCGATGCCATGGACGATGGACCAGGATTGCCCGCCGTCCTCGGTGCGAAGGATGCGGCCTCCGTCACCGGCGACAAAACCGGTCGACGCGTCGATGAATTCGAGCGTGGTGGGATAGGCATCGACGAAAGCGGTCTCGGTCAGACTGATGTTCCAGCTTCCGCCGTTATCCGTCGACGCGTTGATCATGTAACGGCCGATGCTGAGGCAGAACACGCTGCTGCCGAGGGCGGGACCTGCCTGCAGATCCATCACCGTCCCGAAGCCGAAGATGTTCATCTCCTCCCAGTTCTCCCCGCCGTCATGCGTCCGCAGCAGCTGCCCTTCGCGCAGCTGGTACCCGTAGAGACTGTCGATGAAAACGAAGCGCTGCAGTCCCTGCGCCTTGTACAGCGCGTTGACGAGTTCCCAGTTCTTCCCGCTGTCCGTGCTGCGCGCGACGTTGCGGTTGTTAACCAGGAACCAGACGGCATCGGATTGCACGGAGATTGTGCGGATGCCTTCGAATTCCATCTGTACCAGCCCGATCGACACCGGTGTCCATGTCCGGCCGTCGTCGAGGGATTGGACCAGGCTGGATCCGCTGATCAGGGCCAGCAGCCTTCCATCGGGTGTGGCCGTCAGTTCGAATGAGTTCATGCGCTGATCCGCACTTTCGGCGTACACGAAATCCCACGAGTACGCCATGTCCGCCGAGCGGTAAATGCGCCCGTTGCCCGAAACCGCGATCAGGCTGCCGTCCCGCGCCTCGATGATGCGCTCGAGATTATCGTTCCCCAGCCGGTATGTCACCCATGTGAATCCACCGTCGGCCGTATACATGTAGAAGCCGTTGTTGCACACCGCCACGCCGTGCGCACGGTCGACCATGACCATGTCGTTGACCGTGTTCCCGTGCGGGGAGGGATTCTGCCATTCCCAACCCTGGGAAAATGATGGAGCTGTGGTCAGCAGAATGAGGGGGAAGAGAACGGACGCAATTTTCATTTGGTAAAGTCCAAGGGAATTAGGAATTACGAATTACGAATTAGGAATTAGGAATTAGGGATATCGACGGGTGGAGTTCGTTCTTCAAATTTCTGGATCAAGACATTATCCGATATGGTGCGGGGAGATTCAATGGAAATCAGCGTCCCCACGGAGCCATGGCGGATGCCGCCGCCGTGGAGGGCGGCGAGGTAGACGCTCATGGCCGCGGCGGCGATGATGAAGATGTACGCGATTTTCCGTGCGCCGCTGTAGCGTTTCCTGAAATGGAGAAACAGGCGCCAGCTGCCGGTGCCGAAGAACACCCACACGGCGATGTTGGCATAACGCATGTGGTTCTCGAGCGCCGTGGCGGCATGCTCGAGCCCGGGCGCATGCGTCGACGCCAGATTGCCGGTGAAAACCGCCAGCAGCAGGAAGGGCATGGCCGCGATCATCAGCAGGAAGCCGGTGTCCTCGAAGCGCTTTCGCTGGAAGAAGAAATCGAGGATATCGAACACCGCGCTGCCGATGGAGAACGCGACGGCGAAGTGGACGATGAACGGATGGAAGGAAGCGAGTGTCTCGAGCATCAGCTTGTGGATGTAAAGGCGTTCCGGATATGGTTGATCCGCGGAATGCCGCGGATGATGGAGACGGCGACGACATCGAACCGGCAGAGCAGTTCGCCCCTGCCGCGCAGCCACATGTACCCGCGGGCGATGCGCATCACCTGCCGCTGCTTCGCGGGCGTGATCGCGTACTCGGGGGCGCCGCAGGCGAGCGAGCGGCGCGTCTTCACTTCGACGAAAACGGTATAATCGCCTTCCCGTGCGATAATGTCAATCTCTCCGGCGCGTCCGTAGCGGTAATTCCTTTCGAGTATCGTCCAGCCTGCATCACTCAGATACCGGGCCGCGAGTTCCTCTCCTTCGCGCGCGAGCTGCTGTCGGTCGATCATCGTCGAACATCCCCGTCTGTTCCGAAAGTGATTTAACCGTGAACGACCGCCGGTGAATTTCGCAGGGACCGTACGCGCGCAGAGCCTCGACATGCGCGGCGGTGGGATAGCCCTTGTGCCGCGCGAATCCGTACTGCGGAAACCGCGCGTCGAGCCGCTGCATGATGCCGTCGCGCTCCACCTTGGCAAGTATCGACGCCGCGGCGATGCTGAAGCACAGCGCATCCCCCTTGACGACAGTGCGGAAGGGCAGTGCGTCGTGCGCGAAACGGTTGCCGTCGACCAGCAGGAAAGCGGGAGACGGATCCATGGCGGCGATCGCGCGCCGCATTGCCAGCATGCTCGCTTGCAGGATATTGATCGCGTCGATCTCCTCGGGAGTGGCGATGCCGATGCCGAAACTCAGTGCCCGCCCGCGGATGATCCCCGCGACGGATGCGCGTTGCGCTGGATTCAGGATCTTCGAGTCCGCGACACCGTCGATGATCGTCCCGGGCAGGAACATCACCGCGGCGGCGACGACGGGTCCCGCGAGCGGACCGCGGCCGGCCTCGTCGACTCCGGCGAAGCGTGTGACACCGGAGGCGATGAGATCGCATTCGATATGACTGAAACTGTGCATGGCTGATCAGCGTGTCCCTAAGACGATGGCTAAAATACCCGGCAGCATGTCGTATTTGAGCAGGACGTTGAGCCGGGCGATGTTCCCCGCGGAGCGGTCGCTCCACATCGCAAATAGCACATAGACGAGCACGCAGTCAACACCAAAGAAAACGACCCAGAAGTAGAGTCCGCCGTAGAGTGAAAACCAGTACGGGAGCACGCTGCCGACGATCAGCATCAGCAGCGCCGCGCTGGCGAGCCCCAGGGCCGCGCCCTCTCCGGCTACCAGCGGAAACGTGCGCACCGCATTGAGACTGTCGCCGCGCATGTCCTCGACGTCCTTGAGCACTTCGCGCGCGACATTGAAGAGAAAGGCGAACGCTGCCGGGACGATCCCGGCGGCGGGATTCCCGAAGGCCATTCCCCCGTAAATGAACGCCGCGCCGGTGAGAACGCCCACCGTGACGTTGCCGAGGAGGGGAATGCGCTTCAGCCATGCGCTGTAGAGGTACAGCAGTACGGCGCTGCCCGCCGCGATCAGCAGCGGACCGCTGCCGAGCGGAACACTGAGCGCCAGTCCCGCGGCCGCACAGAAGACCGCCCATGCGAGAGCGGCCTTTCGTGAGACGATACCCGCCGCGACCGCGCGATGCGGCTTGTTGACACGGTCGATGGCGACGTCGAACACGTCGTTGATCACATTGCCCGCCGCTCCTAGCAGACTTCCCGCCGCCGCCGTCATCAGGATGCGCGGGAAATCCCCGCTGCCGGCGCCGGCGATCACGCAGGCGGCGGCGATGCCGATGAAGGCTACAAGGCCGTTCACCGGACGCATCAGTGCCGCGAGTCCCAGAAGGAATCGCGCGCGCGTGACAGGCGGTGATGGGGAAAGCTCAGAATGCATTGATCAGGCCGAAATGAATTTTACCTTCGCCGATGCCGTCGCCTTCGCCGAGGGCGTAGCTGACGCCGACGATGCCAAGCCCGGTCTCCAGCCGTCCGCCTATGCCGTAGCCGCTGCGCAGTGCGCTGAACGCAGGCCTGTTGCGTGCCGGATCCGGGGATTGTTCAATATAACCAAAATCGAAAAATGCGAACGCGAAGGTACGCCTCCCCAGGCTGTAACGCAGCTCGAGCGAGGACCAGCCGAGCCGCGTGCCGCTGAACTGCTCTTCGCGATAGCCGCGCAGCGTCGTTGCTCCGCCGAGACGGTAGAGATCGCTCACGTCGAGTTCGCCGCCGCGCAGTTCGCGCCCGTGGAGTCCGGCCGCCAGCACGGTCCGGGAGAACAGCGTGAGAAAATACCCGGCGTCGAGTTCGAGGCGCTGGACAAAGGCGGTGACGTCACCCGTGGCGGTGCCGAGGCGCTTGTTCCCGCCGCTGTAGCTGTTGCGCAGTGTGATGCCGGAGCGGGGATTGTACACGTCGTCGCGCGTGTCGATGCGCAGTTCGAGTCCGCCCATGAGCGTGCTGCTGCGCGCCAGTCCCGCGATCCGCGATCCCTCGGAAGGGATCACCTGCGCATGCACGATGCTGCCGGAAATCTGCATCTCGCTGCTCCACAGGAAGCTGACTGCGGCATCGAAGCCGCGGCGCACATAGGCCGAATCCTGCTGCCGCTGTACCAGTCCGCCCGAAACGTTCACCGGAAGCCCGGCCACCCAGGGCTCGAGATAATGGAGTTCCAGCTCCGATATTTCCGCCGTCGCGCGCTCCCATCGCGCGTCGAGACGCCGGCCGGTACCGAAGAGATTGCGGAAGCTGACATCGACCAGTCCCGTGATGATGCCGCTCTCCTCGCCGCCGCGCGGCGGCTGATATCCCACGACGCCGTCGAACTGATTGGTGCCGCCCTCGGTCACGCGCAGCAGCAACCCGCCGGTGCTGTCGCGCAGGTACAGCTGCGGCTCGTCGACGCGCGAGAAGAACTGCAGCCGTTCGAGCCGCCTCCGGATGTCGGCAACCTTCCCCGGGTCATAGCGTTCGCCCGCATCGATCCGCGTCTCCCGCACGATGACGTCGGCATCGGTCTGCTCGTTGCCCTCGATCGTGATTTCATCGATGAAGAACAGGGGGCCCTCGTCGATGCGAACGTCGACATCGGCGAGAACGGTATCGCCGTCCTCGCGCAGCGCGATGTCCGTCACCCGCGCCTCGGCGAAGGGGTAGCCGGCGGCGTCGTACTCCGCCACGATGCGGCGCAGGTCCGCGTTGAGACGCGCATCGGTGAACACCGCGCCCGGAGCGAGATCCATCGCGCGGGCGAGCGCATCCGCGCTCACTCCCGCATTGCCGGTGAAGTCGATGCTACCCGTCAGGAGCAGGGGACCTTCGCGCATGAAGGTCTCCGCGGTGACAGTGCCGCTGTCGGGCGACCAGAGCCATCGCAGGCTGTCGATCCGCGCGAAGGGGTGGCCCAGCGCCGCCGCCGCATCGATCAGCGCAGCGCGCATCGCCGTCTCATCCTGTGGACGAAGTCGCGCGGGACCGTCCGCCTCGAGCGCGGTGCGCAGTGCGCGCCCGTCCAGACGCCCGAGTCCGCGCGGTTCGATGCGCAGCACGGGGTCGGTCCGCTGCGCCGCGCTCCGTGTGAAGACCAGGAGCAGCAGGACGAGCGGTAAGAAATATGTACGCCGCGGTTTCAGCACGAAATTGCAAGATACATCTTCTGAAGCATCCGTGTACTCCGGGACCCGTGATCCCGCGCATCCGTCGCGAGTTTGCGGCGCGCGGCCGAAAAACATATTTTCCTTCATCCATTCATTTCTCAGGAGGAGATTATGAGCATGATGAAGGAGTTCAAGGAATTCGCCATGCGCGGGAATGTCATGGACATGGCGATCGGCATCATCATCGGCGCCGCCTTCGGGGCGATCGTCTCGTCCTTCGTCGCCGACGTGATCACGCCCCCGCTCGGGGTGCTGCTCGGCGGAGTCGATTTCACCGCACTCAGCATCGTGCTGAAGCAGCCCGTGGGCGAAACGCCCGCTGTCGTCCTCAAGTACGGCGTTTTCCTGCAGAGGGTCTTCGATTTCCTGATCGTCGCCTTCGCGATCTTCCTCGTCGTCAAAGCCATG
Source organism: uncultured Chromatiales bacterium (assembly GCA_964635845.1). GTDB lineage: Bacteria > Bacteroidota > Ignavibacteria > SZUA-365 > SZUA-365 > SZUA-365. The sequence continues at coordinate 2,510 of CAZWNO010000134.1, read as the reverse complement.
AACAGCATGAAGAAGAAAGAGGAAGCCGCGCCGGCCGCCCCCGCCGCGCCTCCCGCGGACGAAGTGCTGCTCACCGAGATCCGCGATCTGCTCAAGCAAAAAGGATGATCCGTTTTCATGATTGACGCGCTCGCAACCCTTGCGCTCCTGCTCGGACTGGAACTCGTCCTGGGCATCGACAACATACTCGTCATCTCGATTTTCGTCTCGCGTCTGCCGGAGGCGGAGCGCAACCGCGCCCGCCTCGTCGGCCTCGCGCTCGCCCTCGTCGCCCGGCTCGGCTTGCTGGTGGCGGTGCTCGCCCTGGCGAGCCTGACCGATCCCGTGATCGCCACGATATCGGCGCGCGACATGCTGCTGCTGGTGGGCGGGCTCTTTCTGCTCTACAAGGCGGCGAAGGAGATCCACCGCACGGTGGAGCTGACCGAGGAGGAATTCCACGAGAGCAAGGCGCATACTTTCGTTTCGGTCATCACGCAGATCGTGCTGCTCGACATCGTGTTCTCCGTCGACAGTGTCATCACCGCCGTCGGACTGACGGATCATCTCTGGGTGATCGTGACCGCGGTGGTGATTTCCTTCGTCGCGATACTCGGATTCGCGAAGCGCATCGGCGACTTCATCCTGCAGAATCCCGCGTTGAAGATCCTCGCGCTGTCCTTCCTCATCACGATCGGCGTCACGATCTTCATCGAGGGCATGCATCAGCATGTGCCCAAAGCCTATATCTACCTGCCTATGGGCTTCGCCCTGTTCGTCGAACTCCTGCAGATGCGCTACACGCGGAACAAGCGCCTGCGGGAAGGCCGCGATGCAGAATCGCCGCTGACGCGGGCGAATCCGCTGCGCGAAGAGGAGGCGGCGCCATAGCGGAGCACGTGATCCGTTGATCCATGCGGCGCCATAGCGGAGCACATGCTCCGTTAATCCATGCGGCGTCATAGCGGAGCACGTGCTCCGTTGATCCATGCGGAGCCATAGCGGAGCACGTGATCCGTTGATCCATGCGGAGCCATAGCGGAGCACGTGATCCGTTGATACATGCGGCGCCGTGACGCAATCATTCACCGCCGGAGAAGCCATGAACAGACATCCTTTCACCTTTCCCTCGCCCGACGAGTACGAGCCGTACTATGAGGCCTATCTCATGCTGCTGCCCGAAGGCGACATTCTCGACATCCTCGAAGCGCAGCTGCGGGAGACGCTCGCGCTGCTGCGCGGGCTCAGCGACGTGCAGGCGGCGTTCGCCTACGCGGCCGGGAAATGGAGCATCAAGGAAGTGATCGGGCACATCATCGACACCGAGCGCGTGTTCGCCTACCGGGGACTCTGTTTCGCGCGCGGCGACAGCACGCCGCTGCCCGGATTCGAGCAGGACGATTACGTGCTCGGTGCGGGATTCAACGCGCGGTCGACGGAAAGCCTGGCCGGAGAATTCGAGCATCTGCGGCATTCCAACATCTTCCTGTTCAGCACCTGGAGCGAGGCGGTGCAGGCGCGGCGCGGCACGGCCAACGGCAAAATCGTCACCGCGCGGGCCATACCCTTCATCCTCGCAGGACATGAGCGGCACCACCTCAACATCCTCCGGGAACGCTACTTCCCCGCGATGCCGGGGTGAGGGCCATTGGCAGTTGGCCATTGGCAGTTGGCCATTGGCAGTTGGCCATTGGCAGTTGGCCATTGGTCGAAGACTCGCCGTGGCGAGCCATCGGCAGTTGGCAGGAAGCATTTGGTTTCGATCCTCAAGGTTCGGAGTTTCAGGGATGAATGCCGACGGGATGAATCATTCCGATAGATCGACTGAAGCACCGCTTGCCGTAGAACAGCGCATCGACCGCTCGGTGTCGCTCCTGCGCGCGAACCTGCTCATGGCCTTCTTCGCCGTGCCCTCGGTGCTGGTGCTCGGCGGAATGTACGTGTGGCTCTGGGGATATCACCGTCTCGTGTGGCTGCTGACCGGCGGCACGTACCTGCTGCCGCTGCTGCTGATTCTCATCGGCATCGTCGTGCACGAAGCCATCCACGGCGTGACATGGAAGCTGGCGACAGGCAAACCCTTCGGCGTCATCCGTTTCGGTTTCGACTGGAAGACGATCACGCCCTATGCGCACTGCCGCGAGGCCATGCCCGCGGGATCCTACCGCATCGGTGCGGTCATGCCGCTGCTGCTGCTCGGACTGCTGCCCTCGCTGATCGGGATCGCCGGGGGACAGGGCGGAATGATGGCGTTCGGCCTGTTCTTCACCTTCGCGGCGGGGGGCGACATGCTCATCCTGTGGATGCTGCGGGATCTGCCGGCGACGGCGCTGGTGGAGGATCATCCGACGCGCGCGGGGTGCTATGTGCTGATGCCGGAGGAAGAAAAAACCACCTGGATACGAAAGCACAAAGAGGAACACGAAGACTTTGTCCGGGGCGATGGCTGAATGTCCCGGGATTGATTCACCAAGGAGTCGATTGATGAAAGCGGGCGGACACAGGTTCACGCACACGTACTTCGCGCAGTA
>CAZWNO010000133.1:0-9694 GCA_964635845.1 uncultured Chromatiales bacterium | reverse complement strand
GGGTTCTTGGCTTTGACTTCCTGCATGAAGTCGTTCAGTGCGCTAGACATTGAGAGTCCTTCACAATAGTTTCTGGAAACCGTGTAAGAGAACAACATTCCCTTCTCCCAAATTACGTTTTTTTCTCCTCCGGAAAAAATCCTTTTCCCCCTATTCGCGAAAAAATTCTCGTCGATGACCTCTCGTGCGCGCTCGTACGCGCCCTTCGGCCTGCGCTACAAAGTCATGGTCTCGCCGAACTGCAGCACGCGCGCATGCAGGCCTGCCGCCTCGACCTCGGCCTGGAAACGGAACGGGTCGGCCTGGATGACGCCGAAGGTGTTGTAGTGCATCGGAATCGCCAGGCCGGGTTTGACGAATTCGACCGCCTTGACGGCGTCGTCGATCCCCATCGTGAAATTATCTCCTATCGGCGCGCACATGCAATCGATCGCATCGCGTTCGCCGATCAGCTGCATGTCGAGAAACAGTCCCGTGTCGCCGGTGTGGTACACCGTCTTCCCGCCCATCGTGATGACGACGCCCGCGGGTTCTCCCATGTACTGTCCGTCGGGCGAGGCCGAGCCGTGATGTGCGATGGTGAATTTCAGGCGTCCGAACGGAAACGCATGCGCGCCGCCGATATGCATGTTATGCGTGTGCGCGCCTTTCGAGGCGACGTAGTTGGCGAGTTCGTTGACGGCGATGATCAGCGCGTCATGTTTCTTCGCGAGAGTGAGCGCATCGCCGAGATGGTCGCCGTGGGCGTGCGTGAGGACGATGAAATCCGGCTTCACCTGCTCCGGTTTCACCGGGCAGGTCGGATTTCCCGAGATGAAGGGATCGATGATGAGGCGATGGGGGCCGCTGTCGAGGATGAACGAGGAGTGGCTGAGATAGGTGAGCTTCAGCATGATTACCTCCGTCGGGAATGGTTCTACAGTCCGGTCACGCCATGCTTGAAATTCGCGAGCAGCGCGCCCGATCGATTGAGACTGTCGACGATCGTTTCGAAGGGCTCATCCCGGCCCTGGCGCTGCGCCTGTTCGAGGACCTGGCGCTTGACGACTTTCGCGAAGACCGCCGGGGAAATATGCGCATCTCCCTGTGTGACGAAGGTCCCGAACATGCCCTCGTCGTAATAGAACCATACATGGAAACCTTCGATGATGTCGCCGTTCAGCGCGATGCGCGCGACGACGGAATCAGCGGTCCTCGGATCGAGCCCGTGCCGGCTGGTCAGGTATTTCACGCAGAGCGAATAATGGTTCTCGCCCCGACGCACGCGATGGGGTGCGGGGAGCCGTGCGGTGATCTCGCTCATCAGATCCTGCTCGCGGGCGATGTCGTCCTGGATCTCCGCAATCCGCTCGAGCAGGCTGCGGCAGGACTCATCCGCCTCGCAATCGATGCGCTCCGACAATTCCCCGAGTGCGGCTTCGCCGAGCCCGCAAACGGGATCGATGTCGAGCCGCAACCGGTGCGCAGCGGGGACGGTCTGATTGTAGGATTGAAGAATGGCCCGGATTTCCTGCTGCTGTGCCGCGATCGAGGCGGCGAGCTGTTCCACCTCCTGCGCCATGCTCTCGAATTCCTCGATGCTCGCCGGCTCGTTTCCGCAGGCCGTCAGCAGCAGAAGGAAGGTAGACAGACCCGTAACGAGACGAATCATTGACAACCGGAATATGTTTGCATTCACTGGCTCCGATATGCGTCGGGGCAATCATTAAAATGCGAAAAAATGCCGTCAAAAAAAACGGCCCCGGAATCCGGGGCCGCGTCGAGTCGAAAAGGACGTCGGTTTACTTGCTGAGCATCATCTTGCGCGAGATGGTCTGCGCGCCGCTTTCGAGGCGGTAGATGTACATGCCGGAGGGCAGTGACGTCGCGTCGAACGTGGCGCGATGCGTGCCTGCGCCGCGGTACTCGTTGATCAGCGTCGCGACTTCCCGGCCGAGGAGGTTGTAGACGCGCAGCGCGGTCTGTCCGGCCTGCGGCAGGGTGAAGGTGATCTCGGTGCTCGGATTGAACGGGTTCGGATAATTCTGCGAAAGGCTGAAGTCGCCCGGGATCTCGTCGATCTGCTCGACAGGGGCGATCGGGGGAACCACGACTTTCGCATTCTGGACGTACCAGACGATCTGATCGGTGTTGACAGGATCGCTGTCCGGCGCATCCGCGATGCCCCATTCCACGAAGATTATGTGCAGGGTGCCATCATCGCCGGCGTAGTAGGCCATCTTCGTCATCTTGGTCATGACCTCATCGATGGCCGTCATGCGCATCAGGCTGTCCATCTCGTTGGTGACAGCCTGGGGGTTTCCGAACGGCCAGCTGTACGTCCACGCGATTACCGACTTGCTGTCGACATGGCGGCCGTTGGCGTAGACCTGGTACAGCGAATCGGCGAACAGGGTGTTCGTGCCGGCCACGAGGGCGACGCGCCATGAGGTGATCGGAGAGATCCATTTCGCGTAGATCTTCGTTCCCTCCCAGTTGCGCGCCCACTTGGGTTCGTTGCGCACGAGGTAGGCCGAAAAGTCTTCATTCATCGCGGCTGCCGCGACGCGGTCGGTACGCACGCGGCGCGCCGGACCGATCGGGAAAATGCGCCAGTTCGATGTGTCGGTCGGATCGTCGTAATAGGTGATCTCGGTCGCGAACGTGGAATCGACGCTCTGAAGGCTGATGGTGGAATCCGTCGGCGCGTCGTCGAAGGGGCTGAACGGATTGATGTCGGCGGAAGCGATGGTCAGGAAGTGAGGACGGTTCTGGTAATCGAGCACGACGTCGAAATCCCAGGACATGGTCCACTTCGCATCGAAGGGTGCCGGCTTGTCCTGAATATCACGCGGGAAGAACTGCTGCAGCGGACCCCAGGTCATGCCCTTGTCGGTGGAGATGCGCCAGGCGACACCGTGATTCTCGTCGAGCAGGAACGCGCGGTTGGGCTCGCTCTCGATGATGAGTCCGAACGCGAGAATCATTGTGCTGCCGTCGGGACTCATGTCGAGACGAAGGTTCGAGGCGAAGTATCCCTGGGGCACGAGGTCCGACGTGAAAACCGGATTGTTGAGGGTCACGGGAGCCCAGTTCAGTCCGCCGTCGGTGGAGCGAAGCAGGTAGATCTCTTCTGTCGAGGCTGTAGCCGACGAGGGGTCGATGCCGAAGGCCATGTTGTAGAGGTCGCCCGTGTTCTGATCGGGAACGGTCAGATAGGGGATGGACCAGTAGGGCGGCGCCGGGGAAATGCCGTACTGCGGATTGCCGTTGCCGATATCGCTCTTCATCGAATAGAAATCACGCCAGCCGGTGGTGCCGTCGTTGAAGCGGTCGACCTGCGGCCACATCAGCGCGGTGTGGGCGCCACTGCCCTTGTCGTCGTTGTGGATGAAAATATTCGGATAGCGGGGGCTCGGGGAGGTCGCGACGTTGTCGCCCTGCGGGCCCCAGGTCACGCCGTTGTCGGTGGAGTAGCGGACGTACAGCGTGTTGCCGTCGCCGCTGGTCGAACGGTCATTCCCGCGCCAGACGACGGCGACGGAATTGGTTTTGGGATCGAAGGCGATCTGATTGCGCGAGTCCCCGATCATGCCGTAGGTGTTCGCCATCAGACCGATCTCGGTCACGCCATGCTTCTCGGTCGTCTTGTTCATGCGGCCAACGCTTCCGTCGCGATGGAAGCTGGTGCGCTCGTCGATCGGCATGAATTGCATTTTGTAACTGGTCGCAGCAGCGTCCTTTTTCATGTTCACGGACGGGCCGGCGATCTCAGGCGTCTTGACGATCACCTGCTGTGCCTGAGCCATCCCGGCGGCGAGCACCAGGAAAGCCAACAGAAACAGTTTCTTCATAACGGGTAACTCCTGCTGGTGTGTGGAAGTGTGGAAACGAATCATGCAGTGTGGTTGGCGTAATTCAATTTGCCCCGCCCGAGACTTCGTTTCCTGATAGACACGAAAAACGTCATCTGGTAACACCGCGCGGGGTAGCGGGCAGAGGCACGTGCATTCCGCCTTCATTGGCAGAACACATCGTGCAGTTCCGTAATGTACATGTTTCCCTTAAAAAGCCCAAGAGAAATCGAAGAAATGCGGAAGCGTTATAACATCACACATTCGCGAGCGTATCGCATGGATGATCCGATCAGACTTTCATGATCCGATCAGACAGTCATGATTACTCTGCCGAAAGATCGATGGTATAGGCGTCGTTGCCGTAGGTGACGTTCAGCAGCTGCTGGTAGCGGTCCGCGTCCCGCTTGTCGGAGAATGGCCCGACCAGCACGCGGTACCAGGTCGTTCCGCCGATGCTCTTGCGCGTGATGAAGGAGGGGTAGCCCTGTTCGAGCAGCCTGCGAGCCTCTCCGCGGGCGAGTTCTTCGGCTTTCAGCGACGAAACCTTGACCGCCCATCCCGACATGGGTTCGTCGACTACGGAGAAATCCCTGCCGGGCAGTCGCTGCCCCGCCATCCGCTGGCCGGGCGTTCGCTGCGCACCGCCCGCCGGTGCGGAAGATGACCGGACGCCCCGCTTCTCCGCGGGAGCGGATCCGGGATCCTGCTGTGGAGCCGCGATGGGCTGATCCTCCGCGAGCCGCACGCTGTCCACATATGCGCCGTTCGGGAGCACACCGGCGCCGGATGCGAGCACTTCACGCGCGGCCTTGCTGCTTTCGTACGGCCCGAGGCGGACCCTGTACCAGGTCCCGCCCTTCGAAGGGAGGAACTCGCTTTCGACGATGACGTCGAATCCCTGGGCGCGGTAACGCTCCGCGTCCAGATCGGCCCGGCCCAGTTCCTTCCACGACGAAACCTGCAGGAAGAAATCCCACGACCGCATTTCCGCGGCATCCGCCGCATCGGCATCCTCCGCTTCGGCGGGCGCCGCGGGTGGCTGACCCTCGACAACGGATGTCCCGGTCTCTTTCGCCCCGAAGAAGCCGGCGATGCGTTCTTTCAGCGAGGGCCAGGGATTGACATGCCACACGAACGCGATGAGGATCAACAGGAGGACGATGGCAAGGATGGTGATCAGCGGACCCCTGCCCGAGGAGCTGCTCATGCTGCCTCCCGCGGTATTGTTGGAGTAAAGTGCGTCGTTGTGGTCCTCTGCGGTGGCGGTCGGTTCGGAGGTGCCGGACGGAGCGGAAGGACCTGGACCAGCGGAAGAATCGAGCGGGGAGGGATGACCGGTGGCCGCGGTGCCGGCTGTCAATCTCGAGAGGTCATGCTCGGGATATTTGTCGAGCACGCTGCCGCTGGGGGATTGCCGCATGGTTCTGCCCGTCATTCCCGATGCGGCTGGTCCCGCCTTGGATGCGGCGCCGGCCTGCGAATCGACTGCATCGCGCAGGCTGCGCTCCGGAGCGGCACTGTATGCATCGGAACTGCCCTGTGGATGCGCAGAAACCGGCCGTTGCTGACCGGTTGTCTGCCGCCATCCCGCAGGAGTGGACGTTTCTTCTTCCCGTTTTCTGTTTCCTTGCGCGAAATTGAAATCAGGCACGGGCGAGATCCTTCGCTGTGATGAGATCGTTTACCGGCGCTTTTTCGGAATGGTGATCTGCTTGATGTTGTGCTCGACTTTTCGCTTGTAGTAATTCGATTCGGGACCGAGATCCATGTACCGTTCGTAGGCGGTGAGCGCTTTCTGCAGATCATTCAGACGGAGATAGGTGTCGCCGAGAATGCGATAGGTCTTGTTGTATTCCGGATCGAACGCACGGGCGAGCACGAGGGTCTGCTCCGCGTCGGAGTACTTGCCATCGTGCAGGAGAAACTCACCGAGCCGCACGCGGGCCCATGTCATGAACGGATTGGCCTGCAGAGCATCGCGCATCTTGACGATGCCGTCGATGCGCGTCTCGTCGCGATTGAGCTGGCCGCGGCCGACCTTCGCCGTCGTTTCGGCTTCCTGGATCTTGTCGTAGCCGACCGAATCGTATACGCCGTAGCGCAGGTGGTTGGGAAGGAAATCCAGCGTCAGGATGTACTGGTCGACGAGATTCTTGGAGGTCGCGGCCCCGCCGCCGGTTTCATGCGAATTATAGCGGACGACCAGCTCCTTTACATTGTCGAAATTCATGTCGATGAAGACCGCGTCGACCTGCTCGGTGATGTACGTGTCCTCACGCATTCCCGCGCGCTGGGTCCACGAGGTGAGGATGATCAGAGCGGTCTGCGTGTAGGCGAGCACCGAGCCTTTCACCTCCGCGCTGCCGTCTTCCGTCGTGCGGCTGTTCTGCATGTACATCTGCACGCCGCCGTCGAGTGCGACGATCGGACGCAGCAGCGCCTTGCCGCCGGGGAAGCTGAGGAGATCCATGAGCTGGTACTTGCCGCCGCCGACCGCGGTGATGATCAGCGTGACATTGCAGCCGGCGTCTTCCGGTCCGGAGTGATAGAGCAGCCACATTTCCTCCGTGCCGTCGCCGTCATAGTCCGCCTGGTACCCCGTCAGGGTCCCCTTCGGCTTGTCGGTCAGGCAGACATCCTTCCCGCTGATGACATCGCCCGACTCTTTGACGATATCGGCGAGGGCGGATGCCGGCAGAGTGATTTTCGCGTAGGCGTCCTCCGCGGCAACGGAATACTGCATGCCGAATGCGAACTGCGCGGATGCTTTGGACACAGGCATGAGAGATGCGGCAACGATCAGGAAGGAGACGGCGAGTGTTTTCATGAGCATCAGAGAATGGATATTATGAAGTAACGACGAAACAGGGTCAAAATACAGAGTTGTGACACCAGTTGCAACAAACGACCTGTGCGTGAGGAATTGGCACAGATGCGTTATACGTGGCCGGATATGCAGGGTTCCTCCTCGAAAGAACTGGCGGTCCCGTCGCGGGCCGCCCATCAGGCGGGATTTCCCGTCCTCCGTTTGCCGCGCGCGGGAGGGTTGTCCCGCAGCGCGGGATTGCTGAAATTACGTCCGTGATTCCACCATGTGCACGAGATTCCATTATCAGATTGGAGAGCGTCATGCCGTTCGAATCCATCAATCCGGCGACAGGGGAGGTTCTTGCCCGCTACGATGAGATGTCCGCCGCGGAGGTCGATGCGGCCATCGAGGCCGCGGCGGCGGAGTTCCGCAGCTGGCGGACGACGAGTTTCGCGACGCGGACCCAGCTCATGCACCGTGCGGCGGGGGAACTCAGGGAAAACCGCGAGGACTGCGCGCGCATGATCACGCTCGAGATGGGAAAGCCGATCGCGCAGGCGCGATCCGAAGTCGATAAATGCGCCCTCGTATGCGAGTGGTACGCTGAAAACGCCGAAAGGACGCTCGCGAGGGAGATCCTCGAATCGGACGCATCGGAGAGTTATGTGCGTTTCGATCCCATCGGTCCGGTACTCGCGGTCATGCCGTGGAATTTCCCGTTCTGGCAGGTATTCCGCTTCGCGGCGCCGGCGCTGATGGCGGGAAATACCTGCCTGCTCAAGCATGCGTCGAATGTACCCGGCTGCGCCCTGCAGATTGAAAGGATATTCCGGCGTGCCGGATTTCCCGAGGGGTGCTTTCGCACTCTCCTGATAGGGTCCGGCGCCGTCCGCGCGGTCATCGATCATCCGGCCGTGGCCGCCGCGACCCTCACGGGCTCGGAATCCGCGGGCAGCCATGTCGCCGCTCAGGCGGGCGCACGGCTCAAGAAGACGGTGCTGGAACTCGGCGGCAGCGATCCGTTCATCGTGCTCGACGACGCGGACATCGACGTCGCCGCGCGCACCGGCGCGATGGCGCGCATGATCAACACCGGCCAGAGCTGCATCGCGGCCAAGCGCTTCATCGTTCAGGAGGCGGTCGCCGAGCGCTTCACCTCACTGTTCGTGCATGCCGTCGCGGCGATGCGGACCGGGGATCCGATGCGCGACGATACGGACGCGGGGGCGCTGGCGCGCGAGGATCTGCTCTTCGACCTCGACGCCCAGGTGCGCGCATCGGTCGCTCTCGGCGCCGTCGTGCTGACCGGAGGACGGCGGCTCGACGGTCCCGGCGCCTTCTACATGCCCACGGTGCTCGGCAATGTGCGCAAGGGGATGCCGGTCTTCGACGAGGAGACCTTCGGTCCCGTCGCGGCCGTCATCACCGCGCGGGATGAGGACGAGGCGGTGGACATCGCCAATGACAGTGCGTTCGGGCTGGGCGCGAGCCTGTGGACCCGCGACCGCGAGCGGGCCGCGCGTCTCGCCGTGCGTCTCGAAACGGGCAGCGTCTTCGTTAACGGTCTGGTGAAATCGGACCCGCGCCTCCCCTTCGGCGGAGTCAAGCGTTCGGGGTACGGCCGGGAGCTTTCACATTACGGCATCCGCGAATTCGTGAACATCAAGACTGTCTGGATCGCCTGACGCATCCGGGGACGGGGTATCCCCGGATCGCACGGGCGCGGGCAGAGGTCAACAGAGACGAGCTGAAACGGACGACGATCAACACTACAAGGAGACGGGCATGGCGGACATGCGGGCACGCACGGAAGGGATCGAGGGAGCGGGCGGACGGGAGGAGCGGCGCCGCCTGCTCGTCAAACCCCTGTTCATGACCGCCATCGGCGCTTCGCTGCCGCTGACCGCCCTGCTGCTCTGGCTGCTGTCGGCGCTGCAGATGTGGCCGCAGGCGGTCGATATCATGGGACTGCTGGCGATCTCGGTCGGAATACTGGGTATTTTTGTCTTTTTCATGTTTTTATACAAGTACCAGATGACGGCGATCGCTTCCACCCGCAGGCGCGGGATCCTGCTGATCGTACACGCCGCCGTCACGCTCACGCTCTTCCTCTTCACGATCTGGCTCGGCTACGATTCGCCCTGGAGCCGGCAGCTGATCTGGGGCAACTACGATATGCTCTCGGCCGCGAAAACCTGGATCATTTCGGTGCTCGTCATCGGGAGCATCACCCTGCTGGGCAGCATGATCGATCTGATCCGCCGGCGCCTGGAGCGGCGGTGGAATGACAATGAAAATGACAGCACCGGTTTGAATCCCTGATGAGGCCCAGCCACCCTGCCCGGCCACGGTCGGGGTTGATCCGGCATCCGGATCATTTGAAAAAATCCATCAGCACAGCGGCGATTTTGTCGGCGGCATGGCCGTCGCCGAAAAGCGAGGGATCGTGCTCGGGGCGCGCGGGCGCACCGACGGCGGTGCGGATGGCGGCGGCGTCCGCTCCGGTCAGTGCGCACCAGCCGCTGCGGACGAGCATGTGCCAGGCCGTGACATCATCGAGGCAGACGGAGGGCACGCCGCAGAAATAGGCCTCCCGCGTGAGTCCGCCGGAATCGGTGAGGACGCGGATCGCGCCGGCGGCAAGCGCCAGTGTTTCCCCATGCGCCAGCGGAGGCACGATGCGCAGCGAACCCTCCGGCAGTGAAATGCCATGTTCGCGCATGCGCAGCGCCGTGCGCGGATGGATCGGAAACAGGACGGGGTGCGGCAGGTCGTTGAGCGTCGCGAGCAGGGAAGCGAGCCGCGCACCGTCGTCGGTGTTCACAGGCCGGTGCACTGTGCAGAGGTAGTACGGGCCGTCGTCGATTTCGAGCCGGTGAAGGACTTCGCGCGCGCCGGGAAGCGCCGTGCAGTCGCGAAGATACAGATCGTACATGATGTCGCCGGTGATCACCCTCCTGCCCTGGCAGGCTTCGCCGGCACAGTTTTCGGACGCATCCTCTGTTACGCAGAGCAGCAGCGAGGAGAGATGGTCGACGATGATGCGGTT
>CAZWNO010000132.1:0-10003 GCA_964635845.1 uncultured Chromatiales bacterium | reverse complement strand
CGAGCACGGGCACGAGCACGAGCACACGCACGAGCACGAGCACGAGCACAGCCACGAGCACAGCCACGAGCACAGCCACGAGCACGAGCACGAGCACGGACGCGGGCACGAGCATGGGCATGAGCACGAGCACGAGCACGAGCACGAGCATGGCACACGCGCCATTGCGGTGGAGACGGATATTCTGCAGAAGAACAATCTGCTGGCGCAGCGCAACAGAGGATGGTTCGAGGCGAAGGGAATCACGGCGCTGAATCTGGTGAGCAGTCCCGGTTCGGGAAAGACGAGCCTGCTCGAACGCACGATCCGTGAACTCGGCGGAAGCATCTCTGTTGCCGTGATCGAAGGAGACCAGCAAACAATGAACGATGCGAACCGCATTCAACAGGCCGGTGCGCCGGTCGTGCAGGTGAATACGGGAAACGGCTGCCATCTCGATGCGGAGATGGTGCATCGCGCTCTCCGCGAACTGAATCCCCTGGAGGGTTCGGTGCTGATGATTGAAAACGTGGGAAATCTCGTGTGTCCGTCGCTCTTCGACCTCGGCGAAGCGAAACGCGTCGTGATCATGAGCGTGACAGAGGGAGAGGACAAACCGCTGAAGTATCCAAACATGTTTCGCAGCTCGGACGTCTGCGTGATCAACAAGATCGATCTGCTCCCCTATCTCGACTTCGATCTGCCGATGGCGAAGGAGTACGCACTCCAGGTAAATCAACACCTGGAGTTCATCGAGCTATCGGTGAAATCGGGCGAGGGTTTCGATGCGTGGATCAGCTGGCTGACGAAACAGTCTGCGAGATAAGATCGCCTCCGACCCAGACTCTCTCAACACGCTGATTCGCGCTGCGGTACACGATCATCGACGCAATCTCCTGCGCGGATAAATCCTGCAATTGCTTTCCGCGACAGAACCGCTGTTCGATCTCCACTTCAATTACATCGGCCTCTTTTCCCGCATCCAGGCTGCCGATGCTTTCCTGCAGCCCCAGCGCGCGCGCGCTTCCGAGCGTGGCACGATACAGCGGCTGGAAGGGGTGCAGACTCCGGGATTGCACATGGCTCATCGCGTGCATGATGTGAAACATGCTGAGCGTGGTACCTGCGCCGACATCCGAGCCGAGTCCGTATCGAACACCGTGACGCTCATACAGCTCCAGTGCAAAGCGACCACTGCCGAGAAAGAGATTGGAGTCGGGACAATGGGCGACGGCGCAATCGTGCGCGCGCAGTATCTCCAACTGCTCGTCATCCGTGTGGATATTGTGTCCCAGCACCGTCCGCGAGGTAAGGAGTCCGGCGGCTTCATAGACGCCGGTGTAATGCGCAGCTTCCGGAAACAGCCCGCGGACGCGGGCGATTTCCCCGACGGACTCGTTGCAATGCGTCTGGACATACGTGTCATGCCGGCGAGCCAGCTCCGCCGCTCCGGCGAGCAGCCGCGGCGTGCATGCCAGTGCGAAGCGTGGTGTGACGGCATACCAGAGCCGGGATGTTTTTCGATGCCAGCGTTCGATCAGTCGCTCGGTGGCAGCCAGTCCTGTCTCCGCGGATTCGAGCAATCCGGATGGAGCTTCTCGATCCATGAGGACTTTTCCGAGAATGATGCGCAGGCGGCTGCGCTCGGCCTCTTCGAAGGCGACGTCCGTCGCCCGCTCGTGTACGGTGGAATACACCATCGCCGTCGTGGTGCCGGCTGCGGTGAGCGCGTCATAGAACCGGCGTGCAACGTCGCGCGCGACCTGTTCCTCGGCAAAGCGCAGCTCTTCCGGGTAGATGAAGCGGTCCAGCCATTCGAGAAGGGAAGCTCCGAATTTCCCGCGGCAGTCGAGCTGCGGCAGATGCACATGTGCATCGATCAGGCCGGGAATGAGGACATGCGGACTTCGAATGCATGGCAGAGGGGAAAACAATTCGGGGAGTTGGCTCTCATCGCCGCGCCATGCAATGCGGCCGTGCTGGTCGACGACGAGCACGCCGTGCGGATGCCAGTCCATCCGATCGGATGCGATCGGTGACAGCAGGGCGGCATGAATGCGGAAGGGTGCGATCATTGCATCAAAAGACCGTGAACTGGATCACAGTCCCAGAAACTGAATGGCCAGTCCCGAACATGAGATGATACCTCCCGCGAGCGCATGCGTCCACCTCTCGATGCTTTGCATCGGCAGGCGATGCAGTCCCGCGGAGACCAGGAGCACCATGCCCATCATCGTGGCGATCGTGACGATCCCGAACACGGACGAGACCAGCACGATGCCGAAAGTGCTCTCCTGTGCCGCGGGGAACATCAGCAGAGGAATCAGTGGTTCGCATGGTCCCAGCACAAACACGGTGAACAGCGCCCAGACGGTCATCGTACGGTGGTGGCTGCGTCGATGGGCGGTGCCGGAGAAGAGATGCGTATGTCCATGGGTGTGCACGGTGCCGTCCGCATGGACGTGATGATGCACATGGGCTTTTTCCCTGAGCGCCGCGCGGACGCCCCAGAGTGCGTAGAGAAGTCCGAATGTGATCAGCGCCCATGCCGCAAGTTCCCCGCGCACGCTCTCGATCAGTTCGAGCCGCTGCAGGGCGACGCCGAGTCCGATGCCCACGAATCCGAGCACGACGCTGCTCAGAACATGACCGATACCGCAGAGAAACGTGATCACCATCGTTTTCACTCGGGACCATTTCTGCGCCTGTCCCATCATGATGAATGGCAGGTAATGGTCCGGACCGATGATGGTGTGGAAGAAGCCGATCCCTGCGGCTGTGCCGGTCAACAACCAGATGCTGTCGCTCATAGGCGTGTCAGTGCCGTGTAAATGTGCGTGTAGTTTTCGGTACGATAATGGTTCAATGCCGACCGCTGTGTCCGAAACCACCGCTGCCGCGGTCCGTTTCGTTCAGCGCCACGGTCTCGAGCCATCGCACGTGCGTGACCGGTGCGATCACCAGCTGCGCGATGCGCTCGCCGCGCTGAATGAGATACGTCGCCTTCCCGATATTGGACATGATGACCTTGATCTCACCACGGTAATCCGCATCGATCGTGCCCGGACTGTTCGGCAGAATGATGCCGTGCCTGAGCGCGAGTCCGCTGCGGGGACGCACCTGCGCCTCGTACTGCGGGGGAAGCTCGATGGCGAGATTGGTCGGAACCGCGACGATATCGCCCGGCTTCAGCTCGAGCGGCTCGGGGATCGCCGCGCGGAGATCGACGCCGGCCGCGAGCGCTGTCGCATATTCAGGGAGAGGAATGTCTTCATACCCGGGCTGCAGCCGGGTGACCTTGACATCGACGCGCGGTGGGGCCATCGCTCCGTCGCCTCAGCGCACGATGCTCAGTTTCTGCACGCCGCTGAAGGAGCCGGCCTGCATGCGGAGAAAGTACTGGCCGCTGCGCAGCGAGGAATTAGCGCGATCCGGATACCAGACGGTCTCAAAGACGCCGGCTGGATGCTGCTGATCGACGAGTACCGCAAGCTCGCGTCCGAGCATGTCATGAACGCTCACCCGCACGCCGCCTTCCTGCGCGACGCGGTAGCGGACAGAGGCATGATCGTGCACCGAGAGAGCGAGGGGATTCGGGAACGCAGGACTGAGTTCAAACCCGCTCTTCGCGATATCCGCCACATGGACCTGGATGGGAGTGAAATCGTTGATCGTTCCGTCGTAGTCACGCTGCAGAAGCCGGTACCAGTACACGGGCGGTTCACCCACAGCGAAATCGCGCAGGGAGAAGGGATCGCGCAGGCGGTATTCCTGCGGGATGGTCGTCGTACCGTGACCGGGAATGAACGACCGGCTTTCCCAGGGTCCTTCCGGATTGCGGGCACGCTGGATTTCGAAATTGAAATTGTTCGTTTCCGTTTCCGTGCGCCAGAACAGCTGCACCGCATCGTTTTCCACAATCGCACTGAACGCCGAGAGTTCCACCGGTATTGGAAGGTCGCAGCAGATCCGCGCCTCGAAGACCTGGTCGACGCTCACTCCCACGGCCGTGCTGGCCGGGATCAGGCTTGTGCGTGTGGCGAACTTGAACGAGCGCGGAGTGTTCGGATAGAGTGAAGGCGTGGTAAACCGGAATTTCGCATCGTGGAGGATGTTACCGTGGATACTGTACCCGATGAGAAATTCGTGCCGCGACTGCAGGATGTTCATGATGGGGCGTATGTTGTACGGAGGCACCACCGGAGGATCGATTTCAAAGAAGCCCTGATTCTGTCCTGAGCGGGCCAGGAACCAGGTGCTGAAAATATCGGCGTACGGAGGGAAGGCCTCGCGAACGAAAATGCGGATCGTGTCCTTGGAAGTCGGACTTGCGTTGAGCAGTTCGAAATCGATTTTCACGGTCCACACCGTGCACACGGTGGCCGTCGTAGGGATGGTGACCTTTGTCGCCCAGTCGGAAGTCGGCACGTCCTGGGTGAAGAACGAGTAGGTCGGATTCGCACCGTTCTGATAGTACATGAAATACGGGCAGACGAACGGAAGCTTCGCGGAGTTTTTCGCCATTGGCGAAGTGGGCAGATGCCCTAACGGCGAGAATACCGACAGCTGGGTGGTCTGCTGCGGCAGGTTCATATCATCGGTCCTTGCGGACTGCGCGATGCAGAGTACCGGCAGGAACAGCGCCAGCAGGAAAAACGATGTCGTTCTCATGAACTTCGATACCTCCGGGAGGGGTGAAATATCGCAATGCGGTCGTAGACGTCACATATGGCTACGTATGGTCAATGCGGTCCTGTGCAGTCCGCCTCGCACCGCTGGTGAAATCTCGTCTATTCGTGGATGAGAGCCAAAATAAAAAAATAGGTAATGTGAATGCTCCTGTCAATGCAAGAGGAAATCTCCATTTCGAATCGAACGTCGGGCGCATCATCCCTGTGCTTCTTCCATGGATTCCTGATTCGGCTTCGCTGGATGCAAACTCAGCAGATGCGCGGCAGCATTTCACCGCTGAGCACGTTGACGATGCGCGTGCCGCCGATCCCGGTTTTCATGCGCACGATACCCGGTATATCCTCCACCACGCGTCCGATCCTGCAGGAGTCCGATCCCTCTGCCGTGCCGCGCATGGCGGCGAGCATCTCATCGGCGAATCGTTCGGGCAGGAAAGCGAGCAGTTTTCCTTCATTCGCCAGATAGAGCGGATCGAAGCCGAGCAGATCGCAGGCGCCGGTCACGGCCGGGGAAACCGGCAGCATCTCCTCCTCGATCTCGATGCCGCAGCGCGATTGTGCTGCGATCTCATTCAGCGTCGTCGCGACGCCTCCCCGCGTGGGATCACGGAGCACGTGAATTTCCTTGGTCACCTCGAGCATGCGCGCTACCAGCCGGTGCAGCGCCTGCGAGTCGCTCGTGACGGGGGTGTTGAAACGCAGGCCTTTGCGTTCCGACATCACGGCGATGCCATGATCGCCGATCGTTCCGGAGATCAGTACCGCGTCACCCGGCCGCGCCGCCGCACCGTCGATGTGCACGCCGTCCGGCACGATGCCGATGCCCGATGTGTTGATGAACAGCCTGTCGCAGCTGCCGCGCTCGACGACCTTGGTATCGCCCGTGACGACGGGTACGCCGGCCTCGTCCGCGGCTTTCCCCATGCGGCGCACGATGTCCTCGAGCAGGTCCATCTCGAGACCTTCCTCGAGGATCATTCCCACGGAGAGGGCGATCGGCCGGGCGCCGCCCATCGCGAGATCGTTGATCGTGCCGTGGATTGCGAGTTCGCCGATGGTGCCGCCCGGGAAGACCACGGGCTGCACGACGTAGGAGTCAGTGGTGAAGGCGAGACGGCCGCCGGGATTCTCGAACATGGCCTGATCGTTACCCTGCCGCAGGAGGGGATTGTCGAGGGCAGGGAGAAAGACCTCGCGGATGAGATCGTGCATCATGCTGCCGCCGCTGCCATGGGCGAGAAGGATTCGCTCGTGTTTCATTTCAACCTTCCCTCCGCTGATGCCGCTGGTAATGATAGTACGCCGCACAGCTTCCCTCGCTCGACACCATGCAGGGACCCAGGGGATGTTCGGGAGTGCAGACGCTGCCGAATACCTTGCACTCGGGTGGTGTCACCACTCCCCGCAGCACTTCTCCACAGCGGCAGGCGGAATGCTCGGGGGCGGGTTCGACCGCGATCGAGAAACGGCGATCGGCGTCGAATTCCGCGAATTCCTCCCGCAGCGCCAGGCCGCTGTCGGGAATCACGCCGAAGCCGCGCCATGCCGCATCCCGTCCCTCGAACACGCGCTGGACGGTTCCCCATGCCTTGCGGTTGCCGCCAGGCCTGACGATGCGACTGTAGGTGTTGGCGAGATCAGGCTTTCCCTCTTCGATCATGCGCAGGAGTGCATCGGTGGCGGCGAGCAGATCGAGCGCCTCGAAACCGCTGATCGCAACCGGAATGGAGTACTGCTCGGGCAGGAAACGCCAGGCGTCGGAGCCGATGACGGACGACACGTGTCCGGGACCTATCACGGCATCGACCTGTACTTCGCCCATGCCGAGCAAGGCACGCGCGCCTGGAATGGTGAGCTTCATCACCGAGCAGATGGAAAAATTGCGCAGCCCGCGCTCCCGTGCCTGCAGGACCGCCGCGGCCGCGGCAGGAGCCGTGGTTTCGAAGCCGATGGCGAAAAAAACGATTTCCTTGTCGGGATATTCTTCGGCCAGTGCCAGCGCATCGAGCGTCGAATAGACGATCTCCACCGAATGTCCCTGGGCCCGCACCTGCATCAGCGATTCAGAGCTGCCGGGCACACGGAGCATGTCTCCATAAGTCGTGAGTATGACGCCGGGGGTTTTCGCAAGCGCCACGGCGCGGTCGAGATCGCCGTTGGATGTGACACAAACAGGACACCCGGGTCCGGAAAGCATGCGTATTTGTTCCGGCATCACCCCGCGAATGCCGCTGCGGAAAATCGCGACTGTGTGGCCGCCGCAGAACTCCATGATGGAGACGGGGCCGGTTTTCCGGCTGCGGATGCGCTCGATGATGGGCGCAGCGCGGGCGGAGTCCCGAAACGAGGAAACAACACTCATACGATGGCGCTCAATTCCCTGTCCTCTTCCGTTTCCAGCTCCTCGAACATGCGCAGCGTTCGCTGGGCCTCTTCTTCATCGATGACCTCGATGGCATACCCGACGTGGATGAGTACGTACTTGCCGACGGCGACCTCACCGTCGAGTACCATAAGACTGATTTCGCGCTGTGTCCCGTTCAGGTCCACAAGCGCCATTTGGTTGTCGCGAAGTTCCAGCACTTTGGCCGGGACAGCCAGACACATGATTCAACCTCTGAGTTTTGCGTGTGCGATCACCGCCTGACCCAGCGAGACACCCCCGTCATTGGTGGGCACTTGCGAATGGGTGAGCACGGCATACTTTCGTTTGTGCAGCGCCTCGATCAGTCCCTGCAGCAACAGGGCGTTCTGGAACGAGCCACCGGACAGCGCGACAGTGCGGATACCTGTTTCCATCGCGATCCGGTCGACAACCGCCGCGCAGCCTTCGATGATTGTGGCGTGAAAGCGGGCGGAAATTTCCGCGACGGATTTCCCGATGCGCATATCCTTAATAATTTCCTGAATCGCGGGGAGAAATGAAAGGACAATCGATGTCGCCGCGGGCATCCCGGCCATGCCCGGATTCTCCGTCAGCGACATCATGCCCTGTTGCGCTTCCGCGCGAAGCTCGAAACCGTAGGGCTGCCGGACCGACTCGTCCGCGGCGAATTCGAGCCGTATCGCGGCCTGCGCTTCGAAATGCGCGATGTCGCAGAGGCCGGTCAGCGAGGCGACTGCGTCAAACAGGCGTCCGCAGCTCGACGTGCGCGGCGCGTTCGTGCCGCTCTCCATCGCAAACTCCGCTGCCGCTATTTCTTCCGCGCTGCGGCGGGCCAGCCATTCGGGGAAGATCCGCGCAGCTTCGATGCTGTTCAGTGCGCGCATCGCGGCATAGGCCATCCGCCAGGGTTCGCGCGCGGCGCGTTCTCCTCCCGGCATCGCCAGCTGCGCGAAATGTCCCGCGCGCCAGAAGCCTGCGCTATTGCCGACGAGGAATTCGCCGCCCCAGATGCTGCCGTCCGTTCCATATCCCGTGCCGTCGAGGATGACGCCGATCGCGGGTTCGTCCGTGCCGTTCTCGGCGAGACAGGCGGCAAGATGCGCGTGATGGTGCTGCACGGCGATGCGGGGGAGATCCGCGAAACGTAGGGACGCATCGCCTAGCTGGCCATTCGCCCACTGCGTCCCCAGGTATTCCGGGTGCAGGTCATGCGCGAGGGCCTGGGGATGCACGTCGAAGATACGCAGGAGGTGATCGAGCGTTTCCTCGAAGAAGCGCAGCGTCTCGAAGCTCTCCAGATCGCCGATATGCTGAGAGAGAAAGGCGGCGCGTCCCTTGCTCACGCAGAGCGTGTTTTTCAATTCCGCCCCGACAGCGATCACCGAGGGAAGCTCGGCGCGCAGGAGCACGGGACGCGGCACATAACCGCGCGCGCGGCGGACGGGACGCGGTACCCCGGCGATGACGCGCAGCACGGAATCGTCGCAGCGCTGCAGGATATCACGGTCATGGTGCAGAAAGCCGTCGGCGATCTGTTCGAGGCGCAGCTCCGCATCGTCGATGTCGATGCAGATGGATTCCTCGCTGACGTTGCCGCTGGTCATTACGAGCGCATCGCAATCACCCAGCATCAGCAGATGATGCAGCGGCGTGTACGGCAGCATGAGGCCGAGCGTGGGATTTTCGAGCGAGACCGAAGGAGCAATGCCATTGTCCGTTCGCTGCCGCAGGATCACGGCGGGACGCTGCGCGGAGGAAAGCAGCGCAGCTTCCGTCTCGGATACATGGCACAGCCGGCGGGCGGCATCAAGATTCCGCACCATCACCACGAGCGGTTTTTCGTAGCGCTGCTTGCGCACGCGCAGCAAATGCACGGCGCGCTCGTTCCGCGCGTCCGCGGCGAGGTGATAGCCTCCGAGTCCGCGAACGGCAACGATCCGTCCTTCGCGCAGATCATGGAGCGCCGCATGCAATGCCGGGTCGCCTTCGAGGTCGACGTCTTCTCCGTGCAACTGCGCGTTGCGCCGCCAGAGCAGCCGCGGACCGCAGACAGGGCAGGCGTTGGGCTGTGCGTGAAAGCGGCGGTTCCCCGGATCATGGTATTCCCTTGCGCAGTCCTCGCACATCGCGAACCGGTTCATCGAAGTAGAGGGTCGGTCGTAGGGAATGGACTGCGTGATCGTGTAGCGCGGACCGCAGTTGGTGCAGTTGATGAAGGGATAGCGGTGTCTGCGGTCGGAGGCATCGAGGAGTTCATGCAGGCAGTCGTCGCAGGTCGCGACGTCGGCGGGAATCATGGCAGACGATACCGCGCTTCCGCGGCTCGGGATGATAGTGAAGGAATCCGCATTGCCGGATTCGAGTTCCTCTGTCACAAGATCGGTGATCAGCACGAGCGGCGGGGCTTCGAGCGGAATACGCCGGACGAACTCCTCGACCCGTGCTCCCTGAGCATCGATCTCCACTCCGCGTCCGTCATTGCGGACCGAGCCCGTCACTCCACATTCCGTTGCGAGGCGGTAGATATAGGGACGAAATCCCACGCCCTGCACGATACCGGTGACGGTAATGCGAATGCGATTGGAGGGGTATTTCCGTTCAAAAGAGTCCATCATACAAAATTACGGAAATGTCGGAACAATGGCACGCAGCACGTAGGGGCGAACCACCATGATCGAAATGGCGGACATCCGTATCCGGTATGCGAAATCGAAATCACCGCACGTCCGGCATCCCGGCCGGTTCGCCCGTTGCCGGCACAATGGCACGCGGCACGTAGGGGCGAACCACCATGATCGAAATGGCGGACATCCGTATCCGGTATGCGAAATCGAAATCACCGCACGTCCGGCATCCCGGCCGGTTCGCCCGTTGCCGGCACAATGGCACGCGGCACGTAGGGGCGAACCACCATGATCGAAATGGCGGACATCCGTATCCGGTATGC
>CAZWNO010000131.1:3343-10136 GCA_964635845.1 uncultured Chromatiales bacterium | reverse complement strand
GCCGCGAGCGGGCGCTCCTGCGCGATGATATAATATCGGAGACCGACGTCCTGATACTTCGTCCAGCAGCCCTCGGTCTCGCGCCCGGCAGCTACCTGCTCCGCGCGATCACTCCCGCCGGCATGTCATCGCGCATGGTGACCGTGGTGCGGTAGGACGGTCAGGGAATGGAACACGGATTTGACGGATATCACGGATGAATACGGATGACTTTTATCGGAATCGCTGCTACTGGAGACCTATGGAAATCGCATGCGAAGCGAAAGCGACAAAAGTCATCCGTGAGAATCCGTGATATCCGTCGAATCCGTGTTCCCCCGTGTTCCCCCGCGTTCCCTAGTTCATTCCCGTTCGAAGCGCAGCATGCCCGCGTCGATATCGATGCCGTAGCCGCCGAGGCCGAAATTCCGGTCGTTCTGCTGCAGCCAGGATTTCCCTTCAGCCGCCTGGGAGTGGAGGTACTCGTCCTTTCCTCCGATGTCGAAAAACAGTCCCGTCGTCGGCGCAAACTGCGCCCACTCTCCGGAGCGTCGGGCCGCGGCGTACCCGCAGGCGTTGCCGACCGGTGCGTAGGTGTCGTTGCCCCGGATGTTGGCGAAGAGCGAGAAGCTGTTGTTCAGCGAACTGCCGAGACTGACGGCATTCTGGTCGCCCTGCGAAATGACGTAGTGGTCGTCACCTCCGGCGTCGATGTAGAAAGCCGCGGAGCAGTCGTGCGCCGTGCCGAAGCCGAGCGTCATGACGAGGTCGGAGCGGTCGTCACCGGCGTTGTCGAAGAGTACGCCGATCGCGAAATGCGCGGCCGCGCCGAGATTGAAGAAGACTCCACGGTACGTGTCGTTCCCTTCCCCGTCGTTGAGGATGCCGTATCCGTACCAGTAGCCGCTCGCCTGCGCGAAGACTCCGGCGGAATACGAATCGTCGCCGCGCAGGTCGTGCAGTATCCCCAGGCCGCCGGACATGTTGTGGCCGTCGGTGTGATCGCCGCGGCGTCCGGCGCCGTAGCCCTGGGCGTCGCTCTCGTTGTGTTTCGGAGTTTCATCTCCAATATGTGTCAGCTCGGTATCGTCGGCCGTATAGCTGTCGTTCCCGTCCGCATCCGCCAGCAGACCGAGTCCGCGCGAGAAGCCATAGCCCTGCGCGTAGTACACGGTGCGGTAGGCGTCGTTTCCGGTTCGGTCGTAGAGGACGCCGATGCCGTACATCCCCGCACCCTGGCTGAATCCCTCGCTGCGGTACTCGTCCTTGCCGCTCTCGTCGTAAAGGATTCCGACGCCGAAACGTCCGCAGCCCTGGGCGAAGGTGCGCGTCGCGTAGCGGTCGTCGCCGTCGAGATCGAGCAGCATGCCGATTCCGAGCACGCCCGCCCCCTGCGCGGGCATGTTCGCGTAATCGCAGCGATACTCGTCGTCGCCCGCCACGTCGATGAGTACCGAAACGGGGAGGTCGGGTGACGATGCGCCCGCGGATCCGAGATACAGATCATCACCTCCGAAATCAATCAGCAGGGCGCAGTCCTGCGGCGCGTGCGTGTCGTTCCCGCGGCCGCGGAGGACGAGGCGTCCCGCCGGCGTGGGGAAGTCGCAGCTGTAGTCTCCCGCCAGCCTGCGAAGCGCCGGCAGCTCTTTCTCCACCGCCTGCGCAAGAAGTATCGCGCCCCACGAGGCCGATGCGCCGTCGAAGGCAAGCGCGGCGTCATACACGATCTGGTCGAAGGTATGTGCGTCGCATTGCGATTCCTCGAGCGTCGTGCTCGTATAGATGTGACGGTACTGCGCGGGATCGATGCGCGCGAGCGATTTCGCGCGCCAGCGCTGCGCTTCGCGTATCGCCGTGACGATGCGCGCAAGAGACTCCTGCAGTTCCGCCGGCATTGCCTCGCACTGCGCACGCAGTTTCCCGGAGAGATCGCTCCAGTCCTGCGTCGGCAGCGCGTAGACGATGTTGTCACCCATGTCGCGGCCGGCGTCCCCGTACAGCCGCCGTACGGCCTCGAGCAGCGGATCGGACGGGGAGATCCGCGGCGCGTAGTCGAAACCATATTTTCCGACGTCCTGCCCGAGATTGCGCGCGGAGTTCATCACCAGCGAAGCGAGGGGACGAATCTGCGCCATCGCGGGACGCGGGAAATTCGCGCTGTCGCCCTTGAGCCAGAGATCGTAGCGCCAGAGCATCTCTCGCGTGAAATTCGGAATCTTCAGCGGCCGCGCGAGGAGCATGTCGAAGTAATGCAGATGAAATGGATCGGACCTGTCCGCATTGCTCCACGTGGGCAGCGGACGGTATCCGACCGTGGAAGAATCAAGGCCGAATCGCGACAGCGCCTGCTCGAGGAGGTCGTCCTGCGCCGCGAGCGGTGCGCTGAGCATGCAAAGGATGAAGAGGATGAATGTGCGTTTCATTGCGCTCGAATATTGTGCGAATCGATGCGAGAAATGTAGGAAACTCCCGTCCGTCTCCAAAGCGGAAGACCGGGTGGCGGAATCCTTTTCTCCCGGTCGTTCATCTCATGATTGTTGGAACGAAATATCACAATCATGCAAGGATTGCGCATCAATGGAAATGAAAATCGTTTTTCCCGGCAATAAGAAAGTCGACGCACTATACAACGGTTTCCGCATCAGCACGGACCAGCCCGCCTTCGGCGGAGGCGATGGAACCGCGCCGGCGCCGTTCGATCTCTTCCTCGCGTCGCTCGGTACCTGCGCGGGCATCTACGTCCTCGGATTCTGCCAGCAGCGCGGACTCCCGACCGAAGGCATCGAATTGAAGCAGAAGATGGAATTCGATCCTGTCCGACGCATGGTGAGCAAGGTCAACCTCGAGATCAGCGTCCCCCCGTCCTTCCCCGAGAAATATCACGAGGCACTGATCAAATCGGCCTCGCTCTGCGCGGTGAAGAAGCATATGGAAGCACCTCCCGCGTTCGATATTTTCACGAGTGTCCGGGAAAACGCGCTGGCCTGACACCGCGTCCCGGTACAATGAGGGTTGCCCTGTCCCGCATATGCACGCCGGTATGCGGGACAGGTGTTTTCGACTCCTGTTTCTTCAGAGGACGTCGGCGCCGAATGTGTCCCCCTGGTCGATATCCCCGGTCTTGTATCCCTTGTAAAACCACCGTCTCCGCTGCTCCGACGTCCCGTGCGTGAAGCTGTCGGGAACGACGGTCCCCCGCATGCTTTTCTGAATGCGGTCGTCACCCACCGCGCTCGCCGCATTCAATGCCTCGTCCAGATCCCCCTGCTCCAGCAGCTGCGTGCGTTCGGCGAAATGCGCCCAGACGCCGGCGAGAAAATCCGCCTGCAGTTCGAGCCGCACCAAGTAGCGGTTGAATTCCTTTTCGCTCAGCCGTGAGCGCAGTGCATTGACCTGCTCGTTGATCCCGAGCAGCGTCTGCACGTGATGCCCGACTTCATGTGCGATCACGTAGGCCATGGCGAAATCGCCCGGCGCCTTGAACTGATGCTGCAGTTCGTCGTAGAAGCTCAGGTCGATGTACAGCTTGTAATCACCGGGACAGTAGAAAGGTCCCGTCGCGGAGCCCCCCATCCCGCAGGCGGATTGCACGCTGCCCGTGTAAAGCACGAGCTTGGGAAATTCGTACTGACGGCCCATCTCCTTGAACTTCCTGGTCCATACATCTTCCGTCTCCGCAAGCACGACGGAGACGAACTGCGCCAGTTCATCCTCCTCCGCCGTGGGCTTGTATTGTGATGACGACTGTGTATCCCCCAGCTGGCTCGTATCGATTACCTGCGACGGATCTCCGCCCAACAGGTAGACGAGGAAGGCGATGACGACGGTGCCGATTCCTCCGCCCACTGCCGCCTTCGGGGAAATACCCCGGCGGTCCTCTACATTCGTGCTCTGACGACGGTCTTTCCAGCGCATGGGGATCACCTCTGAAGTTGCTGTCTCATACTAATATACTGGTTCGCGATCATGAAGGGAAGTGCCCGCCGCGGACCACCCCGGGAACGGACCGGTGCAGCACCGAGGCATTGCATCCGCATTTCCTGTCGCATATATTCTAGAACGCAGCTTTCCCGTATTCAATGGAGTGACCATGGGTATTCTGAGCTGGATAATTCTGGGCGGAATCGCCGGCTGGATCGGCAAGACCGTCACCGGCATCGGCAAGGAAAAAGGCTGTCTGTTCAGCGTCGTCATCGGAATCATAGGCAGCGTCGTGGGCGGACTCCTGTTCTCCTGGATCGGAGAACAATCGTTTACAGGTTTCAACCCATGGAGCCTGTTCGTCGCCACGATCGGTGCGATTGCCTTCCTCTGGGTCGCCAGTCTGCTCGGAGCGGGCAGGAAATAGGCGGAGCGGGAGCGGCAGGGATTCGTGATACTTTTCTCCGTATATTCGGAGTACCATATGGGGAGAATATATTACCTGTTCCGGGCAATCTGAGGAGTTGATTATGGAGAATCTCAAAATCACTAAGACCGAGCGGTCCCGCATGGGCGGTATCGATTATGACAATCTGGGTTTCGGGCGGTTTTTTTCCGATCATATGTTCGTCGTGGACTACGCCGACGGCGCCTGGGGACAGCCGCGCATCGAACCCTACGGTCCCATGGAAATCGAACCGGCGAACTGCACCCTCCATTATGGTCAGACCATCTTCGAGGGCATGAAGGCGTACCGTTCCGTGAACGGCGGCGTGAACCTGTTCCGTCCCTACATGAACGCGAAGCGGATGAACAACTCCGCCGTCGCGCTGTGCATCCCGACGATCGATGAGGAACTTTTTGTCGACGGTATCCGCGAATTGATCGCCGTCGATCACGAGTTCATTCCGAAGCTCCGCGGACATTCGCTGTACCTGCGTCCCTTCGCATTCGGAACGAGCAATTTTCTCGGCGTGCACGCTTCCAGCGCCTACCGCTTCCTGGTCATCACTTCGCCGGTAGCGTCGTATTACGCCGAAGGAATGAATCCCGTGCGCATCAAGGTGGACGAGGAGCATATCCGCGCGGTGCGCGGGGGACTCGGCCAGGCGAAGACCGCGGCCAATTACGCCGCCAGCCTGTATGCCGGCATGCAGGCCAAGAAGGAAGGTTTTGCGCAGGTGCTCTTCCTCGAGGCCGTCACCAGGAATTTCGTCGACGAAATCGGCGCGATGAACATCATGTTCGTCATCGACGGCGAACTGATCACGCCGCCGCTGACACAGGGCTCGATCCTGCCGGGCGTGACGCGCGATTCGGTGCTGCGCCTCGGCCGCGACTGGGGAATGAAGGTTTCGGAGCGCTCGATCGGAATAGATGAAATCCACGCGGCGCATCGCGCGGGCAGGCTGCAGGAGGCGTTCGGCACGGGTACCGCCGCGGTGATTTCTCCCGTCGGTGAATTCGTCTACAAGGGCGAAACACTCGTGGTCAACGACCGTCGGATCGGTCCCATCGCGCAGAAGTTCTACGACACCATCACCGGCATGCAGTACGGCGAAATCGCCGATCCGTACGGGTGGATAGAGAATATCAGGATCGAGGAGGAAGTGAACGCCTGACGCGTTCCGCGCGGCCGGGCAATTCGACTTCCGACAGACGTCTCTTTTATGCAGCGCTCCGCAACCGCGGGGCGCTGTCCGTTCCGGGATGGCATATTTCGCAATGCAGGGGACGCACCGATCCTTCGCACTTGAACCGGGGGACTGAATGGGATATATTCGCGAGTATCTCCTATCCAGATTCCACTGCGAGGTTCACCATGTTGAAACGCATCCTGCTTGCGACCCTGGCGGTTTTTGTCTTGTGCCAGATCCTCAATTTTGTACTTCACAGTGTCATTCTCGCCAAGGCCTACCAGGAAAGCAGCCAGCTCTGGAGGCCGATGGCTGAAATGAAATTGGTCTCGATGTACCTCTCGTCCCTCCTGGGTGCATTTTTCTTCACTGCGATCTACGGGTGGCTCGTCAGACCGAAGAGTCAGAAAAACGCGCTGATCTATGGCTTGCTGTTCGGGCTGGTCTCGGGGACGTCGATGGGCTACGGCACCTATTCCGTGATGCCGATCCCGTATTTCATGGCCTTCGCCTGGTTCCTCGGCACCACCATCATTTACGTCGTGGCGGGATTCCTGATCGGGCTCATCATCAAGGACGAAGCGGCTGCGTGAGCCGCCCGCTCAATCCCAGCTCCGCCATCAATGAACGCATGAGTTCCGCGGCTTTGCCGCGGAGGAAGATGTCGGAGATTCGTCCCGTGTAATTCGATGGTTCGGTGTTGATCTCGATGATCGCCGCGCCGCGGCGTTTCGCCTCCTCCGGAATAAGACAGGCGGGCATGACTTCCCCGGTCGTGCCGATGAGCAGAAAAACATCGGCGCGTTTCGCTTCTTCAAACGAACGCCTGCTGGCATCCTCGGGGATGGATTCCCCGAAGAAAACGAAGTCGGGTTTATAGATGCCGCCGCAAGCGCAATGCGGCGGGAGAAGGGAGAGATCCACCTCCCGCACCGGATGCCGCGTTCCGCAATCGAGACAACGCAGCAGCCGGGAATTGCCGTGGAATTCGTACACGACATGGCTGCCCGCATCCAGATGAAGATTGTCGATGTTTTGCGTGATCAGCGCCTTGACAATACCTTTCTGCTCGAGTATGGCCAGTGCCCGATGCGCGTCGTTGGGACGCGCATTTCCAAAGAAATCATAGAAGATCTCCTTGATCGCGCGCCATGCGGCCTCGGGGTGCTCGTGGAAGTAGCCGATATCGAGGCAGCGCGGATCGTACCTGCTCCACAGCCCGCAAGGACAGGAACGCCGCGAAGGCATTCACAAAG
>CAZWNO010000131.1:0-3333 GCA_964635845.1 uncultured Chromatiales bacterium | reverse complement strand
CCCGCCTTCTCCCCGGAACGGCGGAATGCCGCTTTCGACCGAAATGCCCGCGCCGGTGAACGCTGTCAGGTGGCGTGCCTCGCGGACGATGCGGGCGGCGGCTGAAATGGACACGAGATCACACCCTACCGTGCCACGGAAACCAGCATTCTCGCGCGCTGCGTGCCGCTCTCGAGCTGCAGGACATAGCTGCCCGCGGGAATACTCCGCACGGCGATCTGCTGCGCCGACGACGGTCCGCTGTACACCTCGCGTCCGAGCATGTCGAACATCCGCAGTGTCCCCACCGCGGCATTGTGTGTGACGCGCAGCCGATCGCGCGCGGGATTCGGATAGGCCTCCAGAGCGAGCGCCGTCGCCTGCGGCACATCCTCGCCCCGCAGCACCGAGCCGTCGATGTCGATGTACTGGTTCGCCGGGACATCCGTCAGCAGCGTATGGGCGAAGGGCTGACGCGGCCAGAGCACGACGATGCTGTCGGCCCGCGTGTTGCCGCCGAGTCCGAAGAGTAATTCAAGAGGCTGCTGTCCGGAAAAATGTCCGCGACCCGCCTGTACTTCCTGCATCTGCCGCACGCCGCCGGCGTAGACGATGACGCGCGCGCCGATGGCGGCGCGATTGACACCCGCGGGACCGCGCAGCTGTATGCCAATCCAGTTGTTCCTGTTGCCGATGGTGTTCTCGAGAAAGACGATATCCGCCCGGTCCGTGTTGCCCTGGGCGGCGAGGTGATTGGAATTCATCACGAGGTCGTAATCGCCGTCGCGATCGTAATCGAGTGCTTCGAGCGAATGCACGCTGCGGATTTTTCCGACGAAGCCCAGCTCGGGCGTGATATCGTAGAACTGGTTGTCGGCGCTCTGCAGATAGAAATACGCCCGATCCGTTGCATCGATGTATTCGCACTCGGTGATGACGATGTCCGCCAGCATGTCGTTGTTCATGTCCAGCCACTGGGCGTCCATGTTGCCGAGATGCGACGATTGAGGATTGGCGCGGTGCAATCGGGTAAGCTCCTGAACCAGCTTGAAGCCCTGGGCGGGACCCTGGTTCGTCGCGATTGTCGTGCGGCCTTCTCCCATGTTCAAGCCGCCGTGCACCAGCACCTGCAGCACGTCCATATCGCCGTCATTGTCATAATCGTACGGATATGCTCCCCACTGGCAGAGGTTCTGACCATTGTCACCCTGCAGGGTTCGCGCATTGTAGCCCGCCATGGGCGCGATATCGCGAAACGTTCCGTCGGCCTCATTGCGCAGCAGGCTGCCGTTGCTGCGGCAGTACGGCGAGGTCATCACATCCATCCAACCATCGTTGTTCCAGTCGACGCACGAGGCTCCCTGCATCGGATACGCGGTCGTGACGCGAGCCTGTCCCGACACATCGGTAAAGGTTCCGTCGCCGTTGCCTTTCATGAGCCGGTCGGGGTGATAGGGGCCGTTCGGCGTGCGCCAGTACGCGGCGACATACACATCGAGCAGGCCGTCGAGATCGTAGTCGATCCAGGAGAAACCCGAGGAGCTGAGCGCCCACTGCGGTTCCGTCGGATCTACCAGCGCTTCGAAACCGTCGTTCGCGACATGCGTGAACACCCCTGTCCCGTCGTTCAGCATCACCTCGCTGCGATCTTCCCGGAACGGGATGTTGTCGTTGTACATCCATACGCCGTTGATCAGGTCCTGGTCGCCGTCATTGTCCGCGTCGGCAAAGCTGATGCATTCCACCTTTTTCGTGGTGTCGAGACTCGGATGCCTGTTCAATCCGCTCGCGTCGGTATTATCCATGAAGCGGCGCGGGGGAGTCTGGCCCGGCGGCACGGTCGGATTCTCCCGGTTCATGTACACCCGCATGTCGCCGCGCTTGTATGTGCCACGTACGACGGCGATATCGGGGAACCTGTCGCCGTCGAGATCGATGGCGTTGAAACGCAGCGCCTTGGTATCCTGCCCGAAACCGACCTCCTGTGTTATGATGCGAAACCAGGTGCTGTCCTGAGCCGCGGCGGGAGTGATGACAAGGACAATCAGACAGATGGAAATTGCATTGCGCATGGAAGATGCCTCCTGGGAAAATCGGGGAGTTGTCCGCGGAGCCGCGGCATCGACGCCGCGTATGCGGGAGTATCGGAAGGGAAGATACGAAAAATCGCCATGCCGTGCCGACGCGGTGGCTTCTGCACCATTCGGATACAAATGTCCGGAATATAGATTCAGAAGAAGCGATTCGGGAGGGAGAGTGTGAAACGCGATCCGACGCCGGGCGTGCTCTGCAGGGTGATGCGACCGCCGAGCACATGGGCGAATTTCCGGCTCACGCTCAGACCGAGACCG
Source organism: uncultured Chromatiales bacterium (assembly GCA_964635845.1). Classification (GTDB taxonomy): domain Bacteria; phylum Bacteroidota; class Ignavibacteria; order SZUA-365; family SZUA-365; genus SZUA-365. The sequence continues at coordinate 1,003 of CAZWNO010000131.1, read as the reverse complement.
GATCCATCGTAGGCGCGGCTGTATCCCTCGCTGGCCTGACGGAACTCGTCGAATATGATCGCCTGATCGCGCGGCGAAATGCCGATGCCGGTGTCCTCGACATGAATGGAAACGCCTTCCGCGGGGCCGTCTGAATTCCGGCCGACCGCGAGCGTGATCTGTCCTGACTGCGTGTACTTGACGGCATTGTTGAGGAGGTTGCTGAGTATCTGTCTGAGCAGACGCTCGTCGCTGCGAATGATCACCGGAGATTGCGGAAGCTCGCTGCACAGCTCCAGACCCTTCTTCTCCGAATTCGCACGGTACAGCATTTCGACTTCCCTGATGACGCCGACGACGTCGACGTCCTCCCAGTTGACGTTCAGCTTGTCCGCCTCCACGATGGAGAGATCGAGGATGCTGTTGAGCGTTTCGAGCAGCCGGTGTCCGCTGGCATTGATGATGGCCGCCATCTCGCGCTGTTCCGCGTCGTCGAGAGAATCCTCCAGCAGAGCGGCAAAACCGAGGATGCCGTTGAGCGGCGTGCGCAGCTCGTGGCTCATGGTCGCGAGAAAATTGGACTTGATGCGGCTCACCTCTTCCGCTTTTTCCTTGGCGACTTTCAGGGCCCGCTGGATGCGTCTCCGCTCGGTGATGTCGCTGATGATTCCATCCTGATGGACGAGTGTTCCCTTCTCATCGAACGATGCCCGGATGTTCAAGGCGCAATCGATGACGCTGCCGTCCCTGTGACGGAGCTGTACCTCCCAGTCCTTGACGAGCCCGTGTTTTTCGAGCACCGAGAGCACCTGTGTCCGCTGTTCGGGATCGACATAGAAATCCTCTGTCCGTAGCCGGTAGAGCTGTTCGACGCTGTCGAAACCGAACATGCGCACCATCGCGGCATTGGCGTACACGATTCGTCCGTCAGGCATGCTGCGGTATAGTCCGAGCGGGAGGTTGTCCTGCAGCGAGCGCATCTCCACTTCGCTTTTCCGCAGCGCATCCCGCGCCGATCGTACAT
>CAZWNO010000130.1:3544-10392 GCA_964635845.1 uncultured Chromatiales bacterium | reverse complement strand
CTACGTCGGCGGCACCGAGCACGCCGTGCTGCACCTTCTCTATGCGCGCTTCTGGCACAAGGTGCTGTACGACCTCGGCTACGTGTCGACGAAGGAGCCGTTCATGCGCCTCGTCAACCAGGGCATGATCCTCGGCGAGGACGGCCGCAAGATGTCGAAGTCCTTCGGCAACGTGATAAATCCGGACGACGTCATCCGCGATTACGGCGCGGACACCCTGCGGCTGTTCGAGATGTTCATGGGTCCCCTCGAACAGGTCAAGCCCTGGAACACCAAGGGCGTCGAGGGCGTGCATCGCTTCCTCAACCGCGTCTGGCGCCTGTTCATCAAGGACGACGCCGAGGCGACCAGCGCCGAACTCGATGCGAGCATACAGGACGCCGCGCCCGACGACGGGAGCCTGCGCCTGCTGCACAAAACGATCAGGAAAGTCGGCGAGGATATCGAGGGGCTGCGCTTCAACACGGCCATCTCGCAGATGATGATTTTCGTCAACGAGATGAACAAAAGGGAAGTGCGTCCCCGCGCGGTCATGGAGCCGTTCATCCTCCTGCTCGCACCCTTCGCGCCCCATCTCGCCGAGGAACTCTGGCGGCTGATGGGACACGATGCCACGCTCGCGCGCGAACCGTGGCCGCTCTACGATCCCGTCCTCACCGTCGACGACGAAGTCGAGGTGATACTGCAGGTGAACGGCAAGCTGCGCGACAGGCTGCTCGTCGCGAAAGGCACGGGATCGGCCGACCTCGAGGCGGCCGCGAAGGAGAACCCGAAAGTGCGCGCGCATATCGAAGGCAAGACCATCGTCAAGGTCATCGCCGTTCCCGACAAGCTCGTGAATATCGTGGTGCGGTAGGCGCGTTGACGGGGAAGACGCATCTCGCCGGGGGAATAGCCGCCGCAGCACTGCTGCATGCGGCAGCGCTCATTCCCGAGTGTTCGTCGTGGGTGCCGTCCGGCGTGATCAACCTCCACGGCCTCGTCACGCCGATCGTGCTTCCCGGCGCGCTCGTGAGCGCCGTCGCCGCGCTGCTGCCGGATATCGACGAACCGGAGTCGCTTATCTCGAATTCCCCGAACGCGATCCGCAAGCAGCTCGGCAGGGGCCGGCAGCCGGCGGCGCGCGCCGCGCGTCGGAGCGTAGGACCGCTCCTGCGCATCGCCAATATCATCACACGCGCGCTCGCGATGATCGTGCGCCTCCTCGCGGGCGGGCACCGCGCCGCGACGCATGTGCTGTTCATCGCCGCGGCACTGACCGTCGGCGCTTCCTTCCTCGGAAATGCGATCGGCTTTCCGTCGCTGTGGATGTGGTTCGCTGCGGGCTACCTCAGCCATCTCCTGCTCGATATGATGACGCCGTCGGGTCTCGCGCTGTTCTGGCCGCTCTCTCGCGCGGACTGGCATCTTCTGCCCCGCTTCATGCAGGTGCGGACGGGCGGCGGAGGCGACGGCGCGGTGGGGATGTTTCTGCTGCTCGCCGCGGCGGGATTGTTTGCGCTGCCGTACGTCCGGTAGGAGGTCCGCCTGGTCCGCCTTCGGCGGACGCTGTAGGCTATAGGCTGTAGGCTATAGGCAAGAGGCTGTTGGCCATTGGCTGTTGGCGCGCGCCTTCGGCGCGCAGGAATTGATGGCAGAACCACGTGTTGATATCGATCCGATGCCGCGGACGCAGGCGCCGCCGGTGCTTGTCGCACAGCTGCTGGCGCTCGCGTCGTTCGCGCTTTTCGCGGCGATCGCGGTTGCGATGCTGTCGGGAGAGACGCAGCGCATGGACGAATCCGTGCTCCTGTGGCTCCGCGATACCGTGGACAGCGCGGTGCCCGTCGGTCCAGTGTGGCTGCTCGAGGCAATGCACGCGTTCACCGCGCTCGGCTACGGGACGACGCTGACGGCGATCGTGCTTCTGGGTGTGGGATGGTTTCTCTATCGCGGTGAGCGTTTGGCGACGGGGATGCTGGCGCTTACGGGGGTCGGAGGGCTGCTCGTCGAAATGGCCGTCAAGCTCGCGGTCGATCGTCCGCGTCCCAGCGTCGTCCTACCGCTGGCTCCGATGGATGCGTGGAGTTTCCCCAGCGGACACGCGATGATGACGATGGCGATCTTCCTTGCGCTGGCGGTGCTGATCGGCAGGGGTGTGCGAAGCGGGAGAATGCGTGCCGCGCTCGTCGGGACGGCGCTCGCACTCAGCGCTGTCACCGGGTTCAGCCGCTTCTATCTCGGAGTGCATTACCCGAGTGACGTTGCGGCCGGCTGGTTGCTGGGAGTGAGCTGGGCGTGTGTCTGCTGGCTGATCGAAGGACGTTTGCGACGTCCTACCTGAGTCAGTTCGTTCCGTTCATGCGCGTTTGACCGGCGGGGGCGGTCGCGTCCGCCGGAGCCTTGTCCGCGGACTGCTCCTCTGCCCCGGTACCGGTGATCCGCAGGAGCAGCTGCGTGGGGATATCCGCGTCACACACGCGTTCGAAGAGCACGGCGTGCGCGTCATCGTTGAGGTGGGTGCCGTCGCCTGTATCGTAACGCGGATCGAGGCTGCCGTCGTCGAGCGCGATGCCGGTCCAGAAATCCAGCGCGTGCGCGGCGAAGCGGTCGCGGATCCAGTCGCGCATGGTGATCAGGTTCTGCTGCTGCCCGCCGTCGATGTCCCGCGGCTGTGTCGTGGATACCCAGATCGGCACGTTCGCGCGCGCGGCTTCCGCGGCGAGGCGCTCGTAGTTCTCGGACTGTTCGAGGATGGTGAAATTCGACACGGCGTCGTTGGACGGCACGTTCACGATGATCGCGGATGGCCGCAGCGCGAGCGCCGTGCTGATGTTGTGTTTGCTGTCGACGAGGGGACGGCCCGGGGGAGTCCTGAAACCGGTGGGCTGCAGCTGATAGGTCGAGTAGCCGCTGACCGCGAGATTGATCACTTCACTTGCGGGATGCACCCGGGCGAGAAACCGGCGGTAGCGTTCCACCCATGCGCTGTCGGGATCGTCGACTCCCTGTCCCGCCGCGGTGGACGAACCGATGACGACGATCCGCAATACATCGGGCGCGGGTGGCGTGACCAGCGCCTCCGGCTGGGCGCGCAGTGCGCCCGCCGGCAGAACCAACATCGCGAGATAGCGCAGGAAACGGTTCATCGCTCCTTACTCGGCCAGCAATTGCTGGATTTTCCTCTCCGTTTTGTCGAAATCCGTGGCGCCGACTTTGACGTACTGCACCTTTCCGGCGCGGTCGATGAGCACGACGTGCGGGATGCCCTGCACATCGTAGTCCGTCATGGTCTGGCGTCCGTTTTTCTCGACGCCCACGGGCCAGGTGAGCTTGTGCTTCGGAATGAAATCGTCCTTGAGCTTTTTCAGCTCCTCCTGCGGTTTGACCATGCCGCCTTCGTACCGCCCCTGGTAGGTCGTCAGGCCGACGATCACCAGTCCCTTGTCCGCGTACTTCTCCTGCCACTCGCGCATGTGCGGGAATGCCATGATGCAGGGCTTGCACCAGGTGGCGAAGAAGTCGATCAGCACGACCTTTCGCTTGAGGGCGTCGAGCGAGAGTGCGTTGCTGCCGATCCACTCATGTTCGCCCCATTTCGCGGCGGGCTTGTTGAGCGCTTCCCGCTCCTCGGCGATTTCCGCCATCGCTTCGTTGACCGAAGCCTGCACGTCGGTCCAGTTCACGCTTGCGGGCAGCTGCTTGCGCACCTCGGCGACGAACCCGTCGATTTCCGCGGCATCACCTTTTTCCTTGAGGTCGTACATCAGCGGGGCGAGAATCGCGGCGTAACGGGTGAGGATCCACTGCTGCTGCTGTTTGCCCCGCTCGGTATCGCCGCCCTCGGAGGCGAGTTTCACCTGTGCCTCGCCGTAGGCCTGCACGCTCTTGAGCGCATACGCGCGCGCGCGATCGATCCTGTTGTCGTCGTAATAGGCCTGCGTGAAGCTGCTCAGGATCATTCCGCGCTGCAGGGGCTCCGCCTCGGAGAGCACGTCCTCGGTGCCGTATTTCTCGCCCGTTGCGAGGTCGCCCTCGAGCAGTGCGAGCTGCGCGATCTCGAGCTTGAGATTCCTCAGCGAATCCTGATCCCCGACGAGCGAAAGCAGCCGGATGTCGACGGCCTTGATCGGCGCCATCTGCTGTGCGACCGTGGCCGCGAGCTTGATCACGCGCAGGTCGTCGTAGCTATAGCCGGAGAGGTCGTTGATCGACGCGAGATCCTGCGGCACCTTCTCGCCGAGCGTCTGCACGAGCGCGTAGTATTTCTGCAGGTCCTCTCCGAGGAATGCCTGCGGATCCTTTGCGAATTCGGGATTCTCTTTTTCAAGCTTGTCGAAGGCCGTCGTCATCGAATCGTAGCGCGCGGCGAGCGTGCGGAATTCCTTCCACTCCGGCGAATCGAGCCTGCTCCGATCCTGTCCGTTGGAGTTGCAGGCGGTGAACAGCATTATTGTGAGGGTGAGCGCGCCGAAGCGGGGCAGCCATTGCGTGAACCTGATCATGCGGAATCCTTGCTGATACTTGTCGGGAATGCAGTCATTGCAGTTGGATGAACGGCTCCGGCCGGGAGATTCAATCGGTCGAACGATACATTCTATAATATTACGAAGTGATGGATTATGATACAATGCAGAAGAGGGGTAGATGGAAAGATGACAAGATGGAAAGATGACAAGATGACAAGATGGAAAGATGACAAGATGACAAGATGGAAAGATGACAAGATGGAAAGATGACAAGATGGAAAGATGACAAGATGGAAAGATGGAAGGAGGACGAGGGGGGCGGTCGGTGATCAATATGTACTGATCGGAGAGATAATTTCATATATTCCGATTGATACAGGCGATGTCCCAATTCGAGACTGCGTGCGATCGGAATGATTCCCGCGCACGCGTATCGTGCCGTGCATCGCCCAGGAATACAAGGAGGATACCATGGAAGACGATAGAGCGACATCCGAAGCGGAGGAGGATTTCTCGAAGTCCGCGTACGCGAAATACGCCGAACAGCAGGACATCGATCCGCGCTGCATTCCCATCAAGCTCGACGGTCCCGTGCCCGAGCACGATGCGATCGAATACCCTGATTACCCGCCGCATGATCACGAGACCTGGCGCACGCTGTACTCCCGCCAGGCGGCGCAGCTCCCCGGCCGCGCCTGCGCGGAGCACCTCGAGGGCATGCGCATCCTCGGACTCACGCCCGACCGGCTGCCGGGCCTGCGCGAGATCAGCCTCGCGCTCGACGGCATGGTGGGCTGGCGCGTGGCGCGCATTCCCGGCCTGCTCGACACCAATGACTTCTTCGGCTTCATGGCGCGGGCGCATTTCCCGTCCACCGACTACATCCGCCAGCCGGAAGAACTGGAGTACACGCCCGCTCCCGACTGCTTCCACGACATCTTCGGGCACATGCCCACGCTCACCAACCCGTTTTTCTCCACGTTCTTCCAGCACTTCGCGCAGACCTTCCTGCGCGTGAGCGATCCGCGGGAGATCCGTCAGCTCGAGCGCTTCTACTGGTTCACCGTCGAGTTCGGATTGATCAGCACCGCGGAGGGACGACGCATCTACGGCGCTGGCATTCTCTCCTCGCCGAAGGAAGTACTGCACGCGCTGTCCGACGCGGTCGAGGTGGTCGATTTCGCGCCCGAGCGTCTCGGAGGGCAGGAGTACGAAGTGTGGCACCTGCAGCCGGTGCTGTTCGCCATCGAGAGTTTCGAACAGCTGGACAGTGAATTCCGCGCATGGGCGCGCTTCAAAGGCTGGGACTCCTGACGGATTCGGCCGCGGGCGGGGTGTTCGTCCGCGGCGCATGCGGTAAAGAGGGCCGCGAAGCATGAAACTCGATTTCCTGACATACCCCGACGGACTCGATCGTGCAGACTACGCGATGATCGGACTGCACGGGCGCAACGCCAACAAGTTCGCGTTCTTCCCCTTCGTGCGGCAGATGGGATTCCTGCACACGCGCTGGGTGCTGCCCTCCGCGACCTTCCACGACGAAGCCGCGCCCGACATTCACTGGTGGTACGACAACGAACGCCGCGATCCCGCCGAGGTGCAGCAGAGCCGCGACCTGATCAGCGATCTCGTCTCCGCGCAGCTCGACGACGGCGTGGCGCCGGAGAATGTCTTTCTCGTCGGCTTCTCGCAGGGCGCCGCGATGTGCGTCGACACCGCGCTGCGCTATCCCGTACGCCTGGGCGGCATCGTCGCGCTCTCGGGCTATGTGCTCGATCCCGCACGCCTGCGCGCGGAGCGCCACGCGTCGAATGCGCGCATCCCGATCTTCCTTGCGCATGGCACGCGCGACAGGATCCTCGGCATCGAAGTGGGTCGCGAGAATCACCGCGCGCTCACGGAACTCGGCTACGCCGTCGAGTATCACGAATACGACACCGCCCACCGCGTCAGCAGCGAGGAGACGCGCGACATCCGCGCATTCCTGCACCGGCACATGTACGGGATGCTCCCCGACGATCCGCGGAATGTGGATGCGCATGTGGTCGTCTTCTGAATGTCGGTATTCCGGATTTCCCGCTCCGGAATCTGCCGCCCCCCGGCATTCCTGCCTTCCCGGTCCGGCGCGCCTACGGTGCCTCGGGCTCGCCGCCTTCCCGATGCGGCGCGTCTACGGTGCCTCGGGCTTGCCACCTTCCCGATGCGGTGCGTCTACGGCACCTCGGGCTCGCCGCCTTCCCGATGCGGCGCGTCTACGGCGCTTCGGGCTTCCCGCTATCCCCGTCCTCCCCGTCTTCGAACCACTCATCCTCGAAGGGATGCCGCGCCGAACCCATCACGGGAAATACCGTCCGCCCGCTCTCGAGCATCCTCAGCACGTACGGTTTGCACAGACCGCAG
>CAZWNO010000130.1:0-3534 GCA_964635845.1 uncultured Chromatiales bacterium | reverse complement strand
CGCCACGGACTGCAGCGAGGCGAGATCGCTGAGCCGGTGTTCGTCGGCCAGGGACTTCAGCTCGGAAAAGGTTCGGGAAAAACAGATGCAGCGGTCAACCATGGAGATATCGGGTTCGTTCAGGCGTCGGACGTGAGGGTGACGGTATCGTCGGGTGTGATCTGATTGCCCATCACAACACGAGGCGGGACCGGAATAGTTCGCCTGGGGTGACGGAAATTGTGCGCATCGCTTCGCGGCGGCACGGCATGGTGACGGAATTGTGTCTTGCCTTCGGGAAACGGACGAGATATTTTGCATGGCAATGTACAGGAGTGATTTCATGCTGAAGAGTGTCCTGATCGCCGCCGCAGTCATCGTCGCGCTGCTGCCGTTCTCCGCCGCCGCGCAGGTGGGTGAACGCATCGTTTTCACCGATCCGAAAAGCGCTGACGACGAGCTGCTCACGGAAGAGGATCTCGCGCCGCGTACCCATGCCTGGGGCGGCGACCTGATGATCGGCACCGACGGTTTCGGACTCGGCTTCTTCTACAGCTACTCCTTCAACGACGAGCTGTCGAGCTTCGCGAACCTGAGCATGACCGAGGCGAAGGACAACAATCAGCGCGATTATTACGATCCGTATTTCGGACAGATATCTCCGAATAAACTCAACTACGTGTTCCGCATCCCGCTGTTTCTCGGACTCCAGTACCGCCTGTTCAAGGAAGACATTGTCGACAACTTCCGGCCTTTCGTGAACGGAGGCGCCGGACCGGTGCTGCTGTACGTGTCCGCCGTCGACGGCGACATGTTCTCCAGCCTCGACGGCGGCACCTCGCATTACACTTTCGGCGGGTTCCTCGGCGCGGGCGCGCAGTTCGGCTTCGATCGCTCGAGCATCTTCGGACTCAATATCAGGTACATGATCATTCCTGTTCCGGACGGAGTTTCCAGTGTCGGCATCCCCGATCCCGACAATCCCGAGAAGCTCCTGCCGACACAGCTCGAGAACGCCAACGGTTTCTACATCACGCTGAATTTCGGTACAACGTTCTGAATCCTTCCTGACCGCAGCTATGCAATCCTCCGCATAGTCCGGCATCATTCCCGATCGCAGCTATGCAATCCTCCGCATAGTCCGTCATCATTCCCGATCGCAGCTATGCAATCCTCCGCATAGTTGGGTTTCATCTCCCACCGCACGTATGCAATCGACTGCATAGCCCACCGAGTATCGCGGCAGCGACTATTCAATCCATCGAATAGTTTCACCTCGCTCTCAGCACTGCATTGCAGTCCACTGCATAGCGGTGAAAGAGCTCGCGCGCACGTGAGGCGGATAATATCTCCGCCGATGCCGTCTCGCGCGCGTGGTTTCCCTGTGGAATCGCTTCAGCACGGTCGCGCGCGGCAGATTTTCCCCCCTTGTGGTGAAATTTTATCTCATTGTATTTCAACAACTTACGCGAATTTTTATCGATATTCCCGTGTGGAAGAGGAAAGGATCTTGTTTTTTTCTGGTGAACGACATAATTTAGTTTCATGATTATGAAACCTCCTCTCTCTTTATCAATCCCCACCTGCGTTGACACAGGGGGCTCAGTTATGCATCGCATGTCCGCTTCGGCGGGCACTCGCCTCGCGATCCCCTTCTACATCGCTCCCCCAGTGGTGTAGTTATCTCTCCAAGCTTATCTCCTGAGGATAACGAACCTCAAGCCGCCGCAAGTTGACCCCCCTTGCGGCGGTCCACGTTTCAGGGGGAGGGCCTGGCGCAGGACCGAGGGAATCGAGACTCACCCGGGCCGGCGCGGAGATTGCACCTGAGGCGTTTACCGCGCATCTTACATCCGTATCGATTCTTCACTCGACAATGGAAGCATCATGGCGACCAAGACAGCATTCGTTACTCAAGTCGGAAAAAACGGAATAACATTCGCGGGACACACAAACTCGAAGCACTGGGTGATGATGGACGGTCCCGAGAGCTTTGGCGGAAAGGACGCCGGGACGCGTCCCAAGGAACTGCTGCTGCTCGCACTTGCGGGCTGCACGGGCAGCGACGTCGCCTCCATCCTCGCCAAGAAACGCGTCGCGCTCGACGGATTCGACATGGAAATCACCGCCCAGGAGACAGAGGAGCATCCGAAGGTATTCGAGAGCATGCACGTCGAGTACGTCTTCCGCGGCAGGGATATCGATCCGAAGGACGTCGAGCGGGCCATCGAACTCTCGCTCACGAAGTACTGCGGTGTCACCGCCATGTTCAGGAAGGCCATGAGCGTCACGCATGGGTACCGGATTGAGGGGCGGGATTAAGGCGTAGGTTACGGGATCGGCGGTTGGCTATTGGCTATTGGCAGTTGGCTTTTGGCTTTTGGCTATTGGCTATTGGCTTTTGGCTATTGGCTTTTGGCTATTGGCTTTTGGCTATTGGCTATTGGCGGTTGGCAATTGGCTTTAGGCTTTTGGCGGCTTGCCACGGCGAAGTCCGCCGCAGGCGGACGAAGACGGGGGGGGAGGCGGCGGGCGTCATTCTGCCTGCATGCGATAATTCCTTGGTTCCGGGTAGAATAAAGCCGTATATTTGAATTGCCGGGAAGGCGTTTTTCCGTCCAGGACCATTTCTGGGAATCATGAAGACCATGGAATTCAGCGGGGTGTTCGAGCTGGAGCCGAAGGGCTACGGCTTCGTCCGCAAAATCAGCAAGGAATTTCACCGCGACAGCAGCGATATCTACGTGCCCGCGGGCACCGTACAGGATATCGGTCTGCGCGACGGCTGTCTTGTCACCGGCACGGCGCGGGACAAGAACGGCCAGTGGCAGCTGGGATCCCTGCATGACATCAACGGCGTTCCACCCAACCAATACAAGAATGTCACGGAATTGACGCGGCAGACCGCCATCGCGCCGGATCAGCGCATCAATCTCGAAACGCCGGACGCGACGACGCGCATCATCGACCTGATCGCACCGATCGGAAGGGGGCAGCGCGCGCTGATAGTCTCCCCGCCGCGCGCGGGCAAGACCATCCTGATGCAGAAGATCGCCGAGGCGATCACGCGCAATCACAAGGATCTCGAGCTTCTGCTCCTGCTGGTCGACGAGCGTCCGGAGGAAGTGACGGAAATGGAGCGCTCCGTGCGCGGCAAGGTTTTCGCCAGCAGCAACGACCGCGACTTCAATTCGCATTCGCGCATCGCGCGCCTCACGCTCGAATACGCCAAGCGCCAGGCCGAAGTGGGCAAGGACATCGTCATCCTCCTCGACTCGCTCACGCGCCTCGGACGCGCGTTCAACGCCGGCATCAAGGGCAGCGGACGCATCATGTCGGGTGGTATCGACGCGCGCGCCCTCGAGATCCCCAAGAAGATTTTCGGCGCGTCGCGGAATATCGAACACGGCGGATCGCTCACCATCATTGCGACCATCCTGGTCGAAACAGGATCGGCAATGGACGAGCTGATCTTCCAGGAGTTCAAGGGCACGGGCAACAGCGAGATCGTTCTCGACCGCGAACTGGCGGATCTGCGCATCTTCCCCGCGATCA
>CAZWNO010000129.1:0-10581 GCA_964635845.1 uncultured Chromatiales bacterium | reverse complement strand
ATCCGCGACAATTCAACGAGATCCACCACGCTCTGGCGCGGTGACGGGCATGAAACCGTGCCCGTCGTCACGGATAGCCGCGGGGTGGATCCCCGCCTGCGCGTTGACGACGAATTGTTTGCGGTCTGGGTTTCGCCTTCGGGTGTCATCTACCTCGGTGGCCGCTCTCTCCACCGTGTGCATGGTTCACGGGTGGCACCTGTCGAAGGGCTGCCGGTCCCCCTCCCGTCGCAAGGCATTCACTGCATCGCCGGCATGAGTGATGCGGATTTCATGATTCTCGGTGCCGGACCTTTTTTCCATCATTTCGATGGGCGTGAATTCCACGGAGAGAACCGCACCAATCCTCTCATCCCGCCGACAACCACCCCTGTACGAATGCATCTCGATCCCAACCAGACCGTAATGCTGCTGCCGCAGGAGCGAGAGGGACCGACGTTGTTTGATTGGCCCGTCTACCTGCTGTATGCCCGTAATTGAAGGATGCAGGCTGCGAGGTCCGGGGTAACGGCTTGATAATTTATCGTCGACGTGCTACTATTCCTCTTCACAGAAAGGAATGGTACCGCTCTATGAATACATCGCAACGCGAAAGCCTGCTGCGCGTTTTGCAGACCCGCTTCGAAACGAACATCCATCGCCATCCGAAACTCGCCTGGGCGGACGTCCAGGCGCGGCTGGAGGCCGATCCAAAGAAACTCCCTTCGCTGCAGGCGATGGAGGAATCGGGCGGCGAGCCGGACGTCGTCGCGCGGGATAAGAAGACCGGCGAGTATGTTATCATGGACTGCGCGGCCGAGAGTCCGAAAGGCCGCCGCAGCCTCTGTTACGACGACGAGGCGCTGGAGTCGCGCAAGGAACACAAACCCGATGGCAGCGCGGCCGGCATGGCGGAGTCCATGGGCATAGAGCTGCTGACGGAAGAAGAGTACCGGGCGCTGCAGGAGCTCGGGACTTTCGACACGAAAACTTCGAGCTGGGTGGCGACGCCCGGACCCGTGCGCACCCTCGGCGGCGCGCTGTTCTGCGACCGACGCTTCGGGCGGGTGTTCACCTACCACAACGGCGCCGAATCCTACTACGCCGCCCGCGGCTTCCGCGGCAAGCTCCGGGTGTGAACGAAGAGTCAAAGGACGACCCGATTTCCTGACTGCGAGCGGGATGTTCGCTGATACACGGGCCTGATGTTCCGCGCCTACCGCCTACGTCCTACAGCGTGAAGAAAGGCGCACAAGCGCCTTTCTTCACATCTTCCCTTGTCATTTTCCCGTAAGTTCCCTATTTTTCCAAGCTAGTACGATTGTACACGATCCGTACCCGAAACGCATATGTTCGAAGCACTCTCTGACAGACTGGAAGAAGCCCTCCGCCGCGTGCGCGGACAGCACCGCATTTCCGAGGAAAACGTCTCGGATACGCTGCGGGAGGTGCGCCGCGCCCTGCTGGAAGCGGACGTCAATTTCCAGGTGACCAAGGACTTCATCGACACGGTGAAGGAGAAGGCGCTGGGACAGGATGTGCTCAAGAGCCTGACGCCGGGACAGCAGATCGTCAAGATCCTACACGAAGAACTCATGCTGCTCATGGGCAGTGAACGCGCGGATCTGGGCTTCGCGAAGTCGGGTCCCACCGTGATCATGGTCGCCGGCTTGCAGGGTTCGGGCAAGACGACGTTCAGCGCGAAACTCGCTCTCCACCTCAAGGGTCTCGGCCGGCAGTCGCTGCTCGTGGCGGGCGACGTCTATCGTCCGGCCGCCATCGGACAGCTCAAGCAGCTCGCCGCGCAGATCGGCGTGCCGGTGTACTCCGGCGACGAGAAGCAGCCGGTGAAGATCGCCGAGGAGTCGCTGGAGTTCGCGCGGAAAAATCTCTGCAACGTCATCATCATCGATACGGCGGGACGACTCTCCATCGACGAGGAGATGATGCAGGAGGTCGCGAATATCAAGGCCCGCGTCAATCCGACCGAAATCCTCTTCGTCGTCGACTCGATGACGGGACAGGATGCGGTCAACACCGCGAAGGCCTTCCACGACCGTCTCGATTACAACGGTGTGGTGCTCACGAAGCTCGACGGCGACACCCGCGGCGGCGCGGCGCTGTCGATCCGCCGTGTGGTGGACAAGCCGATCAAGTTCGCCTCGGTGGGCGAGAAGCTCGAGGCGCTCGAGCCCTTCCATCCCGACCGCATGGCTTCGCGCATCCTCGGCATGGGCGACATCGTCACCCTGGCCGAGAAGGCGCAGGAGCAGTTCGACGCCGACGAGGCCGCGAAGCTCGAGCAGAAGATGCGGAAGAACCAGTTCACGCTGAACGACTTCTACACGCAGCTGCAGGCGATCAAGAAAATGGGCTCGCTCTCGTCCGTGCTCGAAATGGTGCCGGGGCTCGGCAAGGCGCTGCGCGGACAGGAAATCGACGACCGCTCCTTCGTGAAGATCGAGGCGATGATCCAGTCGATGACGGCCGACGAGCGCGAGCGTCCCGCGATCATCAACGGGAGCCGCCGCAAGCGCATCGCCGACGGCAGCGGCACGACCGTGCAGGACGTCAACCGTCTGCTCAAGCAGTTCACCGACATGCAGAAAATGATGAAGCGTCTGACGAAGGGCGGCATGCGCCAGTTCGCCCAGGGCATGATGAACAGGAAATTATCATAAACGATATTCAATTCACTTATTCTTTTTCCGGAGGCAATTTTCCGTGGTTAAAATCCGTCTGCAAAGAAGAGGCAGAAAGCAGCTCCCGATCTACAAGCTCGTGGCAGCCGATTCCCGTTATCCCCGCGATGGCCGTTTCATCGAGGCCCTCGGCAACTACGAACCGCTCGCCAATCCCGCACGCATCGAGCTGGACGAAGAGCGCGCCCTGTACTGGCTCACGGTCGGCGCCCAGCCCACCGACACCGCGCGCAGCCTGCTCAGCGAGGCCGGCGTGATGCTGCGCCTTCACCTGATCCGCAAGGGCAAGTCCGAAGCGGAGATCGCCGAGGAGATGGACAAGTGGCGCGCGGCGAAGCATGCCCGCCATGCGAAGACCGTCTCGAAGAAACAGCTCCGCGCCCAGCGCAAGGCCGAGGTCGACGCGAAGGCGAAGGCCGAGGAAGAAGCCAAGGCAAGGAAGGAAGCGGAAGCCAAGGCCAAGGCGGAAGCCGAAGCAGCCGCGAAGGCGGCGGCCGAAGCAGCGGAAGCCGAAGCAGCGGCGCCCGCGGAAGCAGCTGCTGAAGGCGAGGCAGCGGCGCAATAATTCATCCGGCGGTGCCGGCCGAAGGAGACAGGACCCATGGCTCAGAACCTGTGCATGATCGGCAGCATCGTTGCCGCACATGGCATTCGCGGCGCGGTGAAGGTGCAGTCCTTCTCCGATGTGCCGGGACGCTTCGCGGCGCTCGCCTCGGTTCTGTTGGGACCCTCGCCCTCGCGAGTGCGTCCGGTACGCATACACTCGGCTTCGGATGACGGACCGCGCGTGATCCTGCAGTTCGCGGATTGCGACGGTCGCGAAGCGGCCGAAGCACTGGTCGGCATGAACCTCTACGTCGACGAAACCGAGATGGCGGAGCCGCCGGCCGGACGGCATTTCATCCACGATCTGATCGGATGCACGGTACACACTGCCTCCGGTGAATACCGCGGCATCGTTCGCGATGTGATGCTGCTCCCCGCCAACGATATTTACGTGGTCGATTACGACGGCCGCGAAGTGCTGATTCCCGCCGTTCCCGCGATCGTCACGCAGGTGAACACGGCGGATAAAAAGATAATCGTCGATCCCCTTCCGGGATTGTTCGAGGATCTCGATGCGGATTGACGTCGTCACGGCGTTTCCCCCGCTGTTTCAGGGCCCGCTGAGCGAGAGTATCGTCAAGCGCGCGCGTGAAGCCGGGTATGCCGAGATCGTGGTGCACGACCTTCGCGCGCACGCGCACGACAGGCACCGCACGCTCGACGACTCCCCCTACGGCGGCGGCGCCGGAATGATACTGAAGCCGGAACCGCTGTTCGAATGCATCGAGACACTGCAGGCGGAGCGGCGATACGACCAGGTGATCCTGACCACGCCGGCGGGACAGGTGTACGATCAGAACATGTGCAAACGGCTTTCGATGCACGACAACCTGATCATCATCTGCGGACATTACAAGGGCGTGGACCAGCGGGTGATCGATGCGCTGGTGACCATGGAGATCTCCATCGGCGATTACGTCCTCACCGGCGGCGAACTCGCCGCGGCGGTGATCATCGATTCGGTGGTGCGGCTCATTCCGGGCGTCATCGGCGACGGAGAGTCCCTGCTGACCGACTCGTTCATGGAAGGCGGACTCGATTGTCCGCATTACACCCGTCCCCCGGTCTTCCGCGGGATGGAAGTCCCCGAAGCCCTGCTCTCGGGCGACCACAAACGCGTGCGCGAATGGCGCGAACAGGCCGCGCGAATCCTGACGCGCGAGCGCCGGCCGGATCTCCCCGGCGGACGGGAAGAGGAAGCGGCGCATGGAAGAAAGAAACGGAAATAAAGGAAACCGAAATAGCAGTATATTGGAATTATAAGGACGATAAAATCGAAGGAGTATTTTCCCATGAACAAAGTCGATCTCATTGAACAATCCATGATGCGCAGCGATATGCCGGACTTCAAGCCGGGCGATATCGTCAACGTGCACGTGCGCGTCAAGGAAGGCAGCAAGGAGCGCATCCAGGAGTATCAGGGCATCGTGATCTCCATCAAGGGCGCCGGACTCCGCCGCATGTTCACCGTGCGCAAGGTCAGCAACGGCGTCGGTGTCGAGCGCATCTTCCCGATGCACTCGCCGTCCATCGCGAAGGTGGAGAAAGTGCGCAGCGGAAACGTCCGCCGCGCCAAGCTTTTCTACCTGCGCACTCTCGCAGCGAAGCAGGTGCGCGCGAAGACCACGTAATTACATCCTTTCCTTTTCGAACTGGTCAAGAGACATGCGCGATGCATGTCTCTTGTCGCAATGGAGCAATCATGGCTTCTCTCGTCACGCACTATCACGATTACAATCGTCCCCTGCTCGATGCGCTCGCAGAGCGGATGGGTCCCGCGCTCGATCTGCGCGACATGCCCGCGGTCGATACTGCATGGACGCTGCTCGCATCGGAGGCGGACCTGGGACTCGTCACTCCGCTGCTTCTCGGACAGCGCGAGAGCGACATGGCCATCCTCGGCGGCGCCTGCGTAGCCGCGGTCGGCGCGACCGGTGAGTGGCTGCTATATTTCCGCGAGGGACTGCGGAGCATCGAAACCGTGGGCTACTTCGGCGAGCGCGGCATACACACGATAGTGGCGGAAATCGTGCTCAAGGAGAAATTCGGCTTGCGCCCCCGCATGCTGCGGGTGAAAGGAGACGCGACGCAGGCGCTGGCGTCGGTCGACGCGCTCCTCACCATCGATGCGGAACAGCGCGGCGGGCTCGTCTCCCCGTCGCATATCGACCTCATCGACGAATGGTTCGACATGACACAGCTCCCGCTCGTGCGCGAAGTGCTGCTCGTCTGGGAGACGCGCATGCAGGACGCGATAGATGCCGCCGTTCGCGGCGCGGGCGAGCTGGTGGACGACGAAGCGCTGCACGCGCTCGACCTGAAGATGCAGGGACGCAACGCCGCCACCGAGACCGAGGCCCTGCCCGGACATTACCGCTACCGCTTTACCGAGGATGCCGTCGAAGGTCTGCGCGCGTTCTTCCAGATGGCCTTCTTCCACGGATTGCATAGGGATATCCCGGACATCATGTTCTGGACGGAAGTCCCATAAGGAAGGAAAGAACGGAAAGAACGGAAGGGACGGAAGGGACGGAGAGGTACGGAAGTTCCCAGAGCAAACAAAACACACCTGCCCAGGGCGTCAGCCCTGGGGGACTGAGAGGGACAGAAGGAACAGAAAGGACAGAAAGGACAGAAAGGACAGAAAGGACAGAAAGGACAGAAAGGACAGAAGGAACAGAAGGGACAGAAGGGACAGAAGGAACAGAAGGGACACAAGGGAACAGAAGGGACAGAAGGGACAGAAGGAACAGAAGGAACAGAAGGAACAGAAGGAACAGAAGGTACAGAAGGGACAGAAGGAACAGAAGGGACAGAAGGAACAGAAGGAACAGAAGGGACAGAAGAGACAGAAGGAACAGAAGGGGCAGAAGAGACAGAAGGAACAGAAGGGGAAGGTGGGGTAGGATGGGTACTTCCGGATGCCCTGATTTTTCAATATCTTGCAACTCTCTCATCGAACTTCTAGATTGAATGTTTTAGTCTTCATGTGACGGGAAACACATGCTCACCTCGCTGGTCATCAGGAATTTCGCGCTGATCGAGGAAATCCGCATCGACGTCGGACCCGGTCTCACCGTGATGACGGGCGAGACGGGCGCGGGGAAGTCGATCGTCGTCGATGCGCTCGGCCTTGTGCTCGGCGAGCGTGCCGATACTTCGATGGTGCGCCAGGGATGCGAACGCGCGATCGTCGAAGCGGAACTCGACGCGCAGGCTCTCGCGCAGCTGCGTCCGCTGGTCGAGGCGCTGCAGGCGGAGTGGCAGCCCGTGCTCATCCTGCGCCGCGAAATCTCGTCCAAGGGCAACAGCCGCGCCTTCGTCAACGACACTCCGGTGCCGGTCAGCGCGCTGCGCGACCTGGGCGACCGCCTGGTGGACATCCACGGACAGCACGAGCATCAGTCCCTCCTCCGTCCCGAAACGCACCGCGTCGTGCTCGACAGCGATCCCGCGGTGGCGGCTTCGCTCGCGAAGTATCAGGAACTGCACGGCGCATTCCTCGCCGCCGTGCGGGAACTCGAGGAGGCGCGCCGCACGCGCGACCGCATCGACGAACGACGTGTCGTCGCGGAACATCAGCTGCGCGAATTGAAACTGGTAGACCCGCAGTCAGGGGAGGACGAGTCGATCGAACGCGAGCTGAAAGTGGTGGAGCACAGTGAGAAGCTGGCGACCGCGGCCAATGAGATCGTCACACTGCTCTACGACGGTGAGGAGAATGTCGTCGACATGCTCGGCCGCGGCGAGAAGCTGCTGGCAGAGGTCGCGCGCATCGATTCATCGCTCGAACCCCTCCGCGTCGAGGTGGAATCGACGTCCGCGGGACTCGCGGAAATCGCGCGCACCATGCGCGACTATCTCGAGCGCATCGATTTCGCCCCCGACCGTGCCGAACAGCTGCGGCACCGGCTCGCGGAGATCACCGGGCTGAAGCGTAAATACCGGATGACACTCTCCGAATTATTGGAAAAGCGGGAAGCCCTGGCCGTCGAGCTCGCCGGATTGGACACGATCGACGACCGCATCGAGACTCTCGAGCGTCAGAACGAGACGCTGCGCGCGAAAACCTCCACCGCCGCCGCCGCGCTGAGCGCGGTGCGCGCTTCATCGGCCGCGGCTCTCGGCAGGCAGATCGTGGCCGCGCTCAAGGACCTGGGCATCAGGAACGCGCGATTCGAGACGCGCATCGACGCGGCGCCGGCTTCCTCGGCCGATGCGCGCTCCCTGATTCGCGAAGGCGTGCCGGTTCGCTGCGACGAATACGGATGGGACAACGTGGAGTTTTTCATGTCCGCAAATCTCGGCGAGGATCCCAAGCCTTTGGCGAAGATCGTGTCGGGCGGCGAAGTCTCGCGCATCATGCTCGCGATCAAATCCATCTTCGCCGGCCGCGACGGCATTCCCATCATGGTCTTCGACGAAGTCGACACGGGCGTCAGCGGCGGCATCGCGCGCAAGGTCGGCGACGCCATGCGCCGGCTCGCTCGCGCGCATCAGATCATCGCGATCACGCATCTGCCGCAGATCGCCGGCGTGGGCGCCGCGCATCTGAAGGTCGAGAAGAACGTGCGCAACGGACGCACCGCCACGCAGGTCACCGCGCTCGACGACGACGGCCGCGTCCGCGAAATCGCGCGCCTGCTCAGCGGCGAGAAGATCACCGACGCCGCGCTCCAGAGCGCCCGTGAGCTGATAGTGTCTCCTTCGTCCTCGCCAACCCCATAATTCCTAATTCGTAATTCCTAATTCCTAATTCCAAATCTCTCATGCCCATCTCGATATACAACACCCTCACCCGCAGCGTCCAGGAATTCACTCCATTGCATGAAGGCGAGGTCCGCATGTACTGCTGCGGGCCCACCGTGTACGACTTCTTCCACATCGGGAACGCGCGTTCGTTCGTGATGGCGGATGTCGTGCGCCGGTATTTCGAGTTCCGCGGATACAGGGTGACCTACGTGATGAACATCACGGATATCGACGACAAGATCATCAAGCGCGGCAACGAGGAGGGCGTGCCTTCGTCCGCTGTGGCGGAGCGGTATGCCGCGGCCTTCCTCGACGACGCCGCGCGCTTCGGCATCCGTCCCGCCACCCTGCACCCCCGCGCGACCTCGACGATGGAGGAGATCGTCGCGCATATCCAGGGACTGATCGACAACGGCTCGGCGTACGTCGTGGACGGCGACGTGTATTTCCGCGTCAGCGCCTTCGGCGAATACGGCAAGCTCAGCAGAAAGAAGGTGGAGGATCTCGAGGTCGGCGCGCGCGTCGAGGCCGATACGCGGAAGGAGAGTCCGGTGGACTTCGCGCTGTGGAAAAACGCGAAGCCCGGCGAACCCACCTGGGAAGCGCCCTGGGGCAGCGGCCGTCCGGGCTGGCACATCGAGTGCTCGGCCATGGCGATGAAATTCCTCGGCAGGACTTTCGACATCCACGCGGGCGGCAACGACCTGATCTTCCCGCATCACGAGAACGAGATCGCGCAGAGCGAGGCGCTCACCCATCAGCCCTTCGCCAGGTACTGGATGCACTTCGGCTTCCTGAACATCGACAACGAGAAGATGTCGAAATCTCTGGGCAATTTCTTCACCGCCCGCGAGATCCTCGACAAGTATCCCGCCGAAGTCATCCGCTTCTACTACCTGCAGACGCACTACCGCGGTCCGCTGAACTTCACCCATGAAGGACTCGAAGCCGCGAAGACGGGCCTGCAGAAACTGCAGGTGCTGTACGATGCGCTGGCCGAAGCACCCGAGGGCAGCGGAACGGTGGATGTCGCCGCGCATGAAGAGCGCTTCGTCGCGGCGATGGACGACGATTTCAATACCCCGGCCGCTTTCGGCACCGTGTTCGACATGGCCCGCGAGGTCAACACCGTCCTCCATTCCGACGCCGGACTCGCTGCCGCGTCCCGCGATGCGGCGCGCGATTTTCTCCGCCGCTCCGTGGTCGACGTGTTCGGCGTCGTGCGGACCGGCGGTCCCGAGGCAGGCGGCGGCGAGCTGCTCGGCCGGGTGATGCAACTGCTGATTGATCTGCGCGCCGAGGCGCGGAAGGACAGGCACTGGGCGCTGTCGGACCGCATCCGCGACGGACTCAAGGACCTCGGCATCGCGCTCGAGGACGGAAAGGACGGCACAAAATGGAAAATCGGAGAATAAATACCCTATGTCCGATCAAGGCAGGAACACCGAAGCCAGCTTCCTCTGGAGCAATTTTTTCCAGCGTGACGAGGAGAAGGACATCCTGACGCTGCTGCGCGGCGTCCCGATTTTCGAAGGCCTCGGCCGCGGACAGCTGCGCGCGGTGGAGCGCATCCTCCACCGGCGGAAGTACCACGCGGGCGAGTACATCTTCCGCGAGGGCGATCCCGGCCTCGGCCTGTACATCATCGAGACCGGCGAAGTGTCCATCGTCAGCGAGAGCCGCTCGAGCGAGATCTCGCGCCTGGGCAAGGGCGAGTTCTTCGGAGAGATGTCGATGTTCAACGAACGTCCGCGCACGGCCAGCGCGCTGGCCTACGAAGACACGAAAGTCTTCGGCTTCTTCCAGCCCGACCTGCTGGGATTGCTGGAAACGCGGCATAGCATCGGCACCAAGGTGGTGCTGATGCTCTCGCGCATCCTCGCCGAGCGCCTGTACCGCGCGGGCGAGGAGAATGCGCGCCTGCGCTCCGAACTGTTCATGCGGGAACACGAATAGAGCCATGACAAACACCAAGCTGCTCATCGTCCTGCTCATCGTCCTGATGATCGTGCTGATGACGCTGACGGTCTTCACCATCGGCGCGATCGTGGCCATCTTCCTCGTGGCGATGCTGTTCTCGTTCATCATCGCCCCGATGGTGGACTGGCTCGAGAGCCGCGGCATCCCGCGCGCGATCGCGTCCACCATCATGCTGCTGCTCTCGCTCGGGGCGCTGATGGTGGTTGTGTACTTCCTCGCGCCGGTGATCTACGACCAGGTGCTCGCGCTGCAGGAGCGCGTCAGTTTCGGAGAGATGCGCCGGAGCATCCCGCGTCTCGAGCGCCAGGTGGTGCGCGCTCTCTCCTTCCTCGGCGTCAAGCATCTGCACCTGACGACGAAGATCGAGGATTTCGTCGGGGGGCTCTTCGAAAACGTGCTGAGCATCGCGTCGGGCATCGTCGGGCTCGTGATCTACGTCGTCATGACACTGATCTCGACATTCTTCCTCCTGAAGGACGGGCGCAGGCTGAAGAAGTCGCTGATCGAAATCCTTCCGAACAAGCTCTTCGAAATGTCGCTCAGCGTTCTGCACAAGATCGAC
>CAZWNO010000128.1:0-10711 GCA_964635845.1 uncultured Chromatiales bacterium | reverse complement strand
TGTCCGATACGGTAGGCGCGATCCGTCGCCTGGTTCTCGACGGCGGGATTCCACCAGCGGTCGAAATGTACCACGTGATTCGCGCGCGTGAGCGTGAGACCGGTCCCGCCCGCTTTCACCGAGAGGACGAACACCGTGGGCGCGCGCTCCTCGCCCTGAAACCGATCGACCATCGCGTCACGCCGTTTGCGGGGCACGCCGCCGTGGATGAACAACACCTCCTCCGTGAGATGCTCCTGCAGCGCCTGCTGCAGCAGAAGTCCCATTTCCATGAACTGCGTGAACACAAGCATATGCTCGCCGCGCTGTCGGACCTCCTCGGCGATCTCGAGCAATCGCCGCAGTTTGCCTGAGCGGCCGCGCAACTCCGAACCGTCGCCTAGGAACTGTGCCGGATGGTTGCAGATCTGCTTGAGGCGCAGCAAAGCGGAGAGTATGAGCCCGCGCCGCTGCATGCCTTCCTTTTCACCGAGTCCCTCTTCGAGATTGCGCACCACCGCGCCGTAAAGCGTGGCCTGTTCCTTCGTGAGCGGGCAATACTCCTTTTGCACGATCTTGCCCGGTAAATCGGATATAATGGTCCTGTCCGTTTTTTCCCTCCGTAGGATGAAGGGCGCCGTGATGCGGCGGAGCTGGACGGCCGCGGTGTCATCCGCCCATCGCTGGATCGGAATCTGGAAACGATTGCGGAAGGCGTTGTGGCTGCCGAGAAGTCCGGGATTGAGGAATTCCATCAGTGCCCATAGATCCCCCACGCTGTTTTCCACCGGCGTGCCGGTGAGCGCCAGCCGATAGTCCGCCGTCAGGCCACGCGCGGCGCGGGACTGCTTCGTCTCGGGATTCTTGATGTTCTGCGCCTCGTCGAGGATGACTCCGGCCCAGGCGATCCGGTTCAGATGTCCGACATCGCGGTAAAGAAGGGCGTAACTGGAAACGACAATATGGCTGCGCTTCGCCTCGCGGTGAAAGGCTCTGTCTCGATGGCGGCCGGGACCGTGATGCACCAGCACCTTGAGCGCCGGCGTGAACCGCGCGGCTTCCTTCACCCAGTTGGTGACGACGGTGGTGGGACAGATCAGCAGCACGGGGCGCTTCTCGCCCAGTGCGCACTCCCTCTCGAGCATCGCCAGCGTCTGCACGGTCTTGCCGAGTCCCATGTCGTCAGCGAGACAGGCACCAAATCCCCATTTCCTGAGAAAGGAAAGCCAGGAGTAGCCGCGGATCTGGTACGGTCGCAATGTGCCGTCGAAACGCGCGGGTGTGTCGAGCAATGCCAGCCGCTCCCCGCCCGCAAGCCGGTCGGCGAGATCGGCGATCCACCCACGCAATTCCGCACCCTCAAGCTGCAGGCCGTCGATCGACAGGCCCGCGCCGAAGGAGAGACGCAGCGCTTCCCGCGCGGTGATTTTTTCCGTGCTCCGCTTTTCCATGCGCGCGATGGCGGAACGTATTTCGTCCTGGTCGATGTGCGTCCATTGTCCGCGCATCAGCACCAACGGGGATTTCAGCTCTGCGAGGGAATGGAGTTCCTCGAGTGAAACGCGCTCGGAGCCGATGGACGCCGTGATGTTGAAATCGAGCAGCGCGTCGAGGGAGAATGTCGAATGGGCGTCGGTTTCCGGCGCGGTCACGCTCGCATACAGCGCCACGCGCCGCTTCGCGCCCCGGCGCGACCACCAGGAGGGGTAGAGAATTTCGAAGCCGGACTGTTCGAGCAACGAGGCATGTTCGCTGAGGAAGGCGATCACCCCTTGGCCGTCGAGCGGCATTCCGACCGGATGCGCGCTGCGCAGAAAGCGCTTCATCGCGGGGTATAACACGGCAGCCTGCGCCGGAGCGACGAGAAGAAATTCCATCAGCTGCGAACCGAACGCCTGCAGCCGACGCGCATCATTGCTCCGCGAACGCCAGATGCGGGAGAGCGGTAGCTGAAGGCTCGGATCGTCACGGGGGCGGACCATGAATTCAAGATACCATTCTCCGTTATTCTCCATCTTCTTCCCCTGTTCCTTACTCGGTTCGCGCAGGCGCAGGCCGAAGACGAACGGTGATGTCGTCGACAGCTCGAGCGGCCGTTTCCAGCGGTCGAGTTCCGCTGCGAATGCGGCGAGTTCGGACCGCTCCGTCCAGCGGAGCGCGGGGTCCTTCGCCGATAATGCCGAGATCCATGCATCGTGCAATGTCACGAAGGACCTGCGACGCCGGGGAGTGTCCGGCTCGCGCAACTCCAGCGGATCGCGCATGATCCAGTCCACCATGCCATCGAGGAGCGCGTCGAGCAATGCGCCCGGCGCGACGGCCGGAGGCGGACCTTTCGGGAGCCCGAAACAGCGCACCGATGCAGGCATCGACCGTTCCAGCGTCCCGCGGAGGTTGTGATCCCGCGCATCCAGCACCGCGTGCCAGCGTGCATTCCAGATATCATTTTCCTGTATCAGACCGGGGAGCAGGCGGCGGCGACGGACGAGGTCCAGCGCGAAGCGCATCACCTGGCCTGCCCAGTGGATCGAAGCACCGTAAAGTACTCCTGGCGGACGCGAGGCTTCCACCATTGCGATGGCGCAGAACTGGAGAAATTCCTCCAGCGGTGTGCACCGGGCAGTCACCGTCACAGGCAGCAGCGTTGGGATTCCGCTTTTGGCCGGCGTCTCTCCAAGGAGCGGAGATGAAGGCAGTACCGTCCGTCCCGCGGCAGGGAACCACGCCGAAAACTTCACGCAGTCACGGCGTGAGGTTTCCGTGCCGGCCAGGACTTCTTCGAGTGCCTCGGCGAGTGGCGGCATCGTCGCGCCGAAGCCATGCTCCCTCAGCACGCGTTCCTTGCCCGCCGCGTCGAGCGTCGTCCGCCGTCCCTGTTCTATCCAGAGAAACGGAGAGTTGTCATGGAGGGA
The DNA here is from genome assembly GCA_964635845.1 of uncultured Chromatiales bacterium. GTDB lineage: Bacteria > Bacteroidota > Ignavibacteria > SZUA-365 > SZUA-365 > SZUA-365. The sequence goes on along the minus strand of CAZWNO010000128.1, from coordinate 7,820 downwards.
GAAATGCAGGGCGATCATGAAGGGAAATCTACGAAAAATCGTGGTTGCGCGATCGGTGGCGGAGGATGGGAAGACGCATCATCCCGTCATTATTGTCACCTCGGATTGATTTCCGAATCTCGTGAGCGATTCCTCTGCAGGATTGTATCAAGGCCCAACGCGCATCCCACACCGATGGCATTGGCGGGCAGATCAAACGGGTCATAAACATTCGCCGTGAATCCAAAACCATCCAACACCTCGAATGACTCAACACACGCCAGGACTGATACCGCCGCAATGAGCCTTCCAAACCGCGGCGACATCATACAGAGTTTCAGAAACACGAAATACAGAGCGAACGAGATAGTAACGTTTCCGCCGTACGAGTGTACCAGCTCCCTGTAAGGACCCGAATACTGGCCCTTCAACAAGAAGAGGACGATGGCAATCGCAACGAAGAACACATTGCGAACTGCCGAGCAGGAGTCCCATATTTGCACCGCGCCGCACACGCTATGCCTCCCGCTTCACCATCTCCTCGATCCAGATCGGGGCGAAGGGCGAGATCCAGCCCCTGGAAACCGGGTAGTCGCGGTAGATGCCGAGTTTCTCGCTGATGGCGATGGCGCGCTTGCGGAGCTTGGGGAAATGGATGCCGATTCCCGCGAGACAGAAATTCATCGTCCATTGCACGGGCGCGGGAGCGGTGCCCATCTCGGATTCGATGCGGCCGAGCAGCGCGGGGATGTCGAGTCCGTCCGGACTCTTCCCGATCCGTTCCGACGTCAGCGCCCAGCCCGCGCGCGCGGCCCATGGATGCGCGTCTTTCATCCAGTCCTGGCGGAGCGATTCCTTGTCCGCATGCTTCTTCACGATGTATGCGGTCAGCCAGTCCGCGAGCTGACCGGAATCCGCCTCGCGCACCAGGCGGTCCAGCTGCGCGCGCGTCAGTTTTTTCGGCGAGAGCAGCAGAACCGCCAGCATGCGCGCATCGAAATTCCCTGTCTCCCAGAGCGCCGCGGCGAGGGCGTCGTCACTCTTGATCTTCGCGGCAATCTTGCGGATGTCACCGAGTTTGGCGCTGTATTGCTTCTCGCCGACGCCCCATTTCGCGTTATGCGCGCGGACCTTCGCGTCACCGAGCGCCTCGAGTTCCTTGAGTGTTTCCTTGAGTGTCATGGCTTCTATCAATGTGTAGACGGAATTCCAATCAGTGGGTGAATATCCTGAACCGTTCGATTCCGCGCAAGTCGGATGCGCGCGTCCGCTCGACGGTACGCTGGCTTACTTCCCGGCTTCCAGTTTTGCGATCATGTTTTTCGCGAAGCGGCTGTGCGGATCGAATGCAAGACTTTTCCGGAAATACCGTATCGCCGCCTCACGCTTTCCCGTCTCCATGTACGCTTCGGCCAGATCCTGGAGCGCCGGCGCGGAGCGCTTATGTATCGCGGCGTTGAATTCAAGCAATGCAACAGCCTGCGCGGATTCGCCGGTCTCGAAGAGTCTATAGAATGCGTCGTCGCGGATGCGGTAATCGAGCAGTTCGACGCCCCGCGGGCGGGCTTCATACGTTTCGAAAGCCCGGGCGGAATCCTGCTCGAGTATCACACGGACCATCCGATCGGTGAAATCCCTGTTGGCCCGCGTGTCGGGACTCGGGATACCGGGCGTATACTCCGGCTCGAAGACGATTCTCGCGAGTTCACGGTTCACGATATCGAAATCCGGGTGCGATTTGTTCGACAGCATGATGATCGCCACGCCCTCGTCGATGAAACGACGGAACTCTGCATATAAAAAGCCGTTCGCTCCGTTATGCGCGACCAGCCGCGTCCCGCGCTCCGTCACGGATACATCCCAGCCATAGGCATAGAATCTCTCCCGATCCTCATTCTTCCTGATCGTCGGATTATAGAGTTTCCGCCTGGCTTCCTTCGACAGGATGCGATCACCGAGAAGCGCCCGATGCCACTTGTACAGATCCTCGGTCGTGGAAAGGACTCCTCCATTGCCGGCAAGATGCCAGTACGGCGCCGTCCGGTCCCATTTCATTTCCGTGGGCTTTCCCCAGACGCTGTCTTCGCGCGAGTATACAATCGCCACGGACTCCGGATCGAAGTCCGGCCGCGAATATCCCGTCGATTCCATTCCCGCCGGCTTCCAGAGATTCTCGTATGCATACTCCTCGTAGGATTTCCTCGACACTTTCTGGACGATCAACGCGAGCAAACTGTATCCGATATTCGAGTAGCCGAAGTCGGTGCCGGTTTTGAAACGCAACGGACTGCCGAAAACCAGTTTGACGAAATCCGCCTCCGTCACGGCGTCGAAATCGCGCCCGACATTGCCGGGCAATCCCGACTGATGCCGCAGCAGGTCATGGATGGTGATGGCCGCCTTGTCCGCGGGGACGTCGGGAAAATACTTCGCCAACGAATCGCTGACCGAGAGCTTGCCATCCATCTCGAGTTTCAGGATGGCCGTGGCGGTGAATTGCTTGGTGATGGATCCGATGTCGAACACCGTTGTCGGCGCGTTTTTCAACTTCCTCTCCCTGTTCCTGTATCCATATCCGCGGGAGAGCACGGGTTTCCCGTCCAATTCCACGAGTACCGCTCCGGAAAACCCGATGCGCTCCATGGCGTTCAGATAATTCTCCATTCGTGCGACAACAGGGTCGGATTTCTCCGGCGTGCCGCATGAGACGATGCAGCACAGCAACGGAACAGCAACGGACAACAGGACGAATCTCATGCGAAACATTCCTCTCGGATATGAAGACAATGACAACGGTGACATCGATAATTCCGGAGACGAACAACACGGTACGACACGGCGGTTTATTCCTCTATTTCCGGAGTCGCAAATCTCAAATCGAGGCCGGTGGTGATTCTGGCCGGGGATGCGTCACCGCGTTCGACGCCGAGCGAGGCTTCGATCCAGAAGCCGTTGAGCAGGCCCAGCTCGAGGCCCATCATTCCCCGGTAGAGGACCTCGGTGCCGCTTTCCTTGCGTACGTCGAGATTCACGAATCCTTTCGTGTCGTTCTCGCCGTAGTACGCGCGCAGCGCCGCCGTGCCGCGGAACTCGCCGATCCGCTGGTCCCCGCCGCGGAAGGTTTCCATGCGGAATCCCGCGACGCACTGGCCGCGCGTGTCGAGGAAGGGAAACGCGAGCGTGCCCCACAGGGCATATTTCCGCATGATCAGGTTTTTATATAATGAATCCCGCGCACCCGCGGCGAGCGCCGCGCCCAGTTCACACAACGCCTTGTTCCATGCCTCCTCCTTGATTTCCTTCCGGCGGATTGTGAGAACGGAGTCCAGCCGCTCGGCTTCCAGCTTCGCCTCGACGCAGGCCGCGATGAGGGGACGCCGTTCCTCGTCGTCGAGTGCCTCCCAGTCCGGATTCTCGTCGAAACAGGCGAACTGCATATCGGCCGTGATCGCACCGAGCTGCCGGTAGATGTCGAGCAGCTCGGGATTCGTGCGGAGGTCGCCGCGATCGAGAATCGTGAAGCGGATGCCCGCTCCGAGATCGCGCGAACCACCCGAACCCTCCGTCGTCGCAGCGGAGATCCGGATCCGGTACAGGAACGGGCGCGCCTTGTAGTCCTGCAGCGTGGGCGTGGAGAAGAGCAGGAATGGCGCGGCCTCGAATGCGACAGAGCCCGGGATCGTCGATGAGAGCAGGATGCCGAGTTCGCGCACGCCGGCGGGACGCAGCAGATCGGACTGGCTCAGTCCGAGAATGTTGTTCGCCGGATTGTCCGGCACGGCGAGGTCCAGTCGCGCGCGATCGACGCTCTCGCGCGTATCCTGCGCAGGCGGCGCATCCTGGGCGTGCAGCGCATCCGGCCCGTGGAAGAACCGCGCAACGGACAATAGGAATACACACATGGCGACGGCGCGGTATACCGACGGAAGGTTGCTTCGTTGTTTCATCGTCCGCCTCACCGCGCTACGAGTTTGCGGATGTACTGCTCGTAGGACTGTTGCCATGCGCCCGGCGGCTGGCGGAAGGTCTTCTCATCGCGCACGATTCCGTCCTGCTTGATCCGTACGATGATCGTGTATTCGCCTCCGTCGTGCTCCTCGGTGAAAATCGTGAATACCACGCGGAGCACTCTTCGGTCGTTCTGGCGCACCGGGAGAGGCAAGGCGTATGTGTCGTCCTGCAGATTCTCGTTGTCCCCTCGGATATCGCGGTATCCATCGACGCTCGCATTGCTGTCGGCCTCACGCAGCTGCAGCTTATAGTGGCAGAACAGGAGTGTATTCGGGAATGTGATCTCCACCCAGATCGGACCACCGTCCGGGTCGAACACGACAGTCGGCAAGTTTGGTCTCGGCATCTGCTTTCCTCCATGACGTCCGTGAAATGCTCCATGCGTCAACGATCCGTCTCCCGAAGCTGCGGACACGCGCATGCGCCCTTCTGTCGGATGCAGCGAGGTACTGACCGGAAGTCAACGGGAAACGGCGGGATGTATCCCGCGGCCTACTATTCAGGCGGAACGTTGTACGTGCAAAAGTACGAACGCGGAAGTTGAGATGCAGGCTTTTTTCAATAGTAAAACGGACCCGGGAAATGTTCTACCTGATTCAATCCTCGATGGCCTCGATTCCTTGTTCCCGCAAGGTTTCAAGGTGGTCGCGCATGGATTTGAGCTGTTCGGCGGAATGTCCCTCCCAGTCCGTGACCTCTCCCGTCACGCGCAGGGGATCGCGCGTGCGGTAGGACTTCGTCGGATTCCCCGGAAACTTTTTGTCCGTCAGATTCGGATCATCCTCGATCGGACCTGTGGGTTCGACTATGAATATTCGTCCGCGTCCATCACCGACCGAAAGTTCGGCTCCCCAGGTTGCGGCGTCGAGTGTGGCGGTGAGATAGACGAAAGCCGCCTTTTTCCTTTTGCCGAAATTCGAATGATATCCCGGGGCGATCAGATCTCCCGGCTTCAGGTCGGCCTTCGTGCCGTGGTAATAGATCGGAGATTCCTGAGGAAATTCGTTCATACGTTATATAATCGTCACATTGGTTAATTCAGCTTCCAGGCCTTTGAGTACGGCGTACGTCAGCTTGTCCATCATTGCGCCGTCGAAGTTGATGGTCTTTATCGCACGGTAGTATTTTCTGGACAGGATGCTCGCGGAAAGAAGGGACACATTTTTCAGCGTCGCGCCTTTGAACGACACACCGTCAAGCGCCGCCTTGTCGAAGCGGACGCCGATGAAGGTCTGTCCGTCGAGCCTCTGTCCGCGCAGATCGGAGTATGTGAAGTCCACCCCGGTGAAGACGCAATGCTCGAAGATCGTTTCCCGCAGGTCGGTCATGCTCAGCTTGACGTCGACCAGCTGCGCATCGGTGAATTTCGTACGTGTCAGTCCCGATTTATTGAATGCGGTGCGCACGAGGATGGGCCTGTCGAAACTCGCATCCGCCAGGTCGAGGATTGAGAATGCGCAGTCCGTCAGATTGGCCCGGTCGAAGCTGCACGCACGCAGATCGCTGACGCTGAACATACTTCCCGTCAGATTTGCTCCGGAAAAATCGGTCTCGCGGAGATCGCTGCTTTTGAAGGAACTGCCGGACAGCTCCGCGCCCGAGAAATCGGAGCCGCGCAGCACGCTCGCGTTGAATTTCCCTTTGTGCGCGGTCACGTCGGCGAAATCGCTTGCCGGCAGATTGCTCGCGCTGAAGTTCGTCAGCACCTGCCGTTCCAGCGCGCGGGAGACGTTGGCGACCTCCATCACGGTTGCTTCGATATCACCGATGCTCTCGATGGTCAGGACGAACGCCGTTTCGTCGTCCTTGCCTTCGGCCCTCAGTTCGCGATAACGTTCCTGCAGATCGGCAAGCAGATCCGCCTTCAGTTCCGCCACGCTTTTGATTCCGTCATACGGCGCGAACACGCCTCGCAGATAATCGGATAGTTTCTCGTCCATGTCGTCACTCCTTTACAGCAATTCGTCGAGCACACGTTTGGCGTACTCCCAATTCCGTTTGTTGCGGGCGAGGGTCGCCCTGCCCTTTCTGGTGATGCGGAAATACTTGCGTCGCCCGCCCTGCGATTCGTCCCCCCAGTACCACGCGACGTCCCCATCCGCTTCGAGCCTGCGGACGCTGGAGTACATCGTCGCTTCCTTCAGTTCGTACTCCCCCCCCGAGCGCGCGGCGATCAGTTTGACGATCTCGTACCCGTAGCGGTCCGCTTCCGAGAGGAGACGCAGGATCATCGTGTCCGTGTGGCCGCGCAGCAGGTCGGATGAGATGTTGTTCTCGTTCATTTCATATCCTCCACAACTGCAATATACGACACACTACTGTGATTGTCAAGGTAGTATGACGGCTTGATTACATTTTACGAATTCAGGACTGCCCTCCTCCCGTTTCCCCTGCGGTCGTCGCTGTTGCAAGACTAGCGGTAAGGCAATGGATCATTCCCCGGTCATGGCTGATCCACTCTGCTCCCGATGAATGCGTGGAGCGGATACTCCCCATCGCCCAGAAGATACTGGTCATAAGCGCCATGGATATCCGTTTTCCGCAGGGACAGTCCCGCATCAGCGAATATTCGCTCCCACATATCCAGCGGGAAGAGACCGAGCACATGGCATTCCGTGCGGACAGTCAGCTCACCCCCGTGACGAATCAGGTACACAATCGCCGCCTCGTAGGTGCCGGGCCGATACGGGTTGATGTAGTTGTTCTCCAGCAGCGTGACATGCGTGTCTCCCTGCGTCCCTGAATAGGCGAAATTGTTGTCGCGGAAGGTCTCGCTGGTTTTGCCTAGCACGAGCAGCACTCCGCCCGGTCTCAGATGCACGGCCGCTGTTTCGATGGCCATGCGCAGTTCTTCCGGTGAAGCCATATAGTCGATGCTGTCGGGGATCGCCACGGCGTCGAATTCCCGGTCCAGGCGCAGCGTACGCATGTCGCCTTCGATATATTCGATCTCCGGATGCCGCGCGCACGCGATGTCCAGCATACCCCGGCTGATATCCACACCAGTCACTCCGAAATGCCGCTTGAACGTGCTGTCGTGTGCGCCCGCCCCGCACCCCAGATGCAGCAGCGTACGCGGGGGCGACGCCGAATGCCGCATGATCATATCGACAACACCCTCGGCTTCCGCCTCGCACTCCGCCGGTTCCGCGAGGAGATTGTCCGTCCATGCGAGTTCGTTATATGCAATCCAGGGAGAGGACATGGCGGTCATCCATTTTCGTGATACATTTCCGCGACGAATTCCTCATCGACGGGAGCGGGGATGACGGTGATCACCCGTCATCCTCGACATACCGCTGCCAGACGCCGAGATAGAGCTCACGGAAGGGCACCCAGGTATCCTGCTCGGCGCGGGGATCGTTGAGCCGGACGATATTCATCGTGATCTGCAGGTTCTTCAGCGCGCCGTCGAACTGGCTTTTCGTGCAGCCGAATTCCTCCACCGCCGTCCTGCGCAGCGTCGTGGTATCCCACGGCTGTTCCTCGATGAGCGCGTGAATCCGCTGCGCCAGCCGGTTGAGCGTCCGGACAGGCTTGTACGCCCGGGGGAAGTGCGTGTCGGCCATGTATTCCATGTCCATCAGCACCGCCAGTCCGCCCTTGATCTTGCCATAGTAGATGTCGCCGGGATACTCCGCCGGAAGCCGGGTTTTCCACGACCACACGGCGCTCATTTTCTCGCCCCATCCCGATTCTCCGGGCTGTTTTTCGGGAATGTCGACGTTCTCCCAGAGCGAGGTATGCTCCGTCTTCTCGCTCGGGAATACCGTGCAGACTTTCACTTGCTTGATGAAGCGGCGGGCTTGTGCGATGGTGGTTATCATGTC
>CAZWNO010000127.1:0-10877 GCA_964635845.1 uncultured Chromatiales bacterium | reverse complement strand
GAGCACGCTTGCCCGCCGTAGTTCGCCGCAGGCGAACGAAGGCGGGAGCACGAGCCTGGGAATGGCGCGCCCCAGCGCGCCGCGTCGAATTCCGAGCACGAGCACCAGCACGGGCGTGCGTGCAGGCGCGGAGGCAGACTGGTTGTCCGGGTAGTTCGTACGAGGAGAGCGGGACGGAACGGGAATGAGTATTTCCACCTATGCCGGAAGCAAAAAAATGGGTACCACCACGGATTGACATTAGCGGAAGTAACCCGTTATTTGCCATCGACAATTGAACCTGAACGAACAGCCCGGAGTCGTCCATGAAAATACTCGTGGTGGATGATAATCCTGACGTGCGCAGGTTGATGATCGAAATGCTCCTGAATATCGGTGCCGTTCCCGTCCCGTATGAAGGAGGAAACCGCGCACTCGAGTGCTATCGCAGGGAGTGTCCTGACATCGTGCTCATGGACCTCGCAATGCCTGAGATGGACGGGCTGGAAGCCACGAAGCAGATCTGTTCGATCGACGGGGAAGCATGCATTTACATCGTCAGCGCATACAGTGACGATATGCTGCGGCGCGCGGCCAAGGTGGCAGGTGCAAGCGGCTATTATTTGAAGGACAATCTTGATCCGCTGCTGGCGAAGGTACAGCGGCGCGTCAACGATGGCCACTACAGACGTCACCGGAATTAGATCCTGTCGAAATCTCGAGCAGGATACATGTCCTGTCTCCTGCTTTCCAATCCTGTCTTCTGCTTCCCGCGCGATACGCATCCCCGGCTCGAGGTACCTGCGGCCTTCCTCCAATTAACACTGACGAAGATACGTTAATCCTGTATTTTTCAGGATGACGACCTTTCCGCCGTCGCTGCGTGCCGCGGCGATCTCCTGCGGCAGGCTGTCGACGACATACTCTATCGGCGGCATTCCCCGCTGCGAGCCGGCATCCCCCCGCTGCGAGCCGGCATCCCCCCGGTGCGAGCCGGCATCCCGCCGCTGCGAGCCGGCATCCCCACGCTGCGAGCCAACGCATCTTTGACCGGGAACAGCCGTACGATCAAGGATGTTGTCGAATGTGTCACATTGTTCAGAGAAAGGTTCCGTATGAGAAGGACGTGCCTGCCCGCCGCCCTGCTGCTGTTTTTCCTCGCTTCGATGCTTCCCGCCCAGGTGCTGTGGACTCCGGTTCCGGAAATAGGACGCACGACGGTCACCGAACTCCTCGCGCACGACGGCGTGCTGTACGCAGGAACCCAATTGGTCGTGTACCGGAGTCCGGACCAAGGGGTCACCTGGTACCAGCCGGACCAGTTCCCCAAGACCGAAGTCCCGGCCGACGTGGCCGCACTCTGCGCCGCGCAGGGACGCGTGTTTGCCGGGACGGCCATGAACGGTGTGTACGTCACTTCCGACGGCGGGAGACAGTGGGCGGAATTCTCCGACGGACTGAGCGGCTATGCCCGCCGCGTATTCGGTCTGACCGCGCGGGGCGACACGCTGTACGCCGCGACAGACGGCGCGGGTATCTGGGCCAGGGACCTGTCCGGAACAACACCATGGAGGCCGTTCAACCAGGGTCTCAAATGGACCGGCAGCTCGGATCTTGCGACATTCCGGAACATGCTCGCCACTGTCATCAGCGAGTTCTGCTATACGCAGGGCTCAGGGGCCTGGCGACTGCTGCCCTGGAACGAAATGGGATACCAGAAATCCACACGCGCACTGCACGCGCACGGACCATACCTCTTCGCGGGTACCTTGACCGGTCTCTACCATTGGGACGGAGACGCGCCCACCTGGGATAAACGGACCAATACCCCCGCTCCGACACGTCCGGTGAGTGCCATGTATTCGGCCGGCGACACGCTGCTGGCAGTCGTGCAGCTCACACTCAGCAGGCATCTGCTCATCGCAAGCGCCGATGCGGGAGAGAGCTGGACGACGCTCGACGACACACAGGGCGAAGTTCACGCCCTGCTGTCCGCCGGCGGGAAATGGTGGACCGCGCGCACCGATGGCCTCTGGTGTCGTCCCATCGACGCACCCACCGGTGCGGAACAGCCTGCGGCAGGCGCAGCCGTGGGGCTGACACTGCTTACGCCGTACCCGCATCCATCCGCATCCGGGACGACGATCGCCTTCGAACTCGAGCGCGCGGCGCCGGTGACGCTGCGCATACACGATGCACTCGGACGCGAAGTCCTCACCCTGGCACAGGCAGTGCAGTACGACGCGGGTCCGCACGCGCTATCCACGGATCTCCACGCGCTTGCCCCGGGATTGTACATCGTGAGGCTGAGCAGCACGACGGGCTCGGTCTCGCGTACGCTGCTGCATCGCTAGCGACCCGTATCGCTAGCGACCTGCATCGTTAGCGACCTGCATCCCCATTGCGGATCACATTTTCACCCAATTCGGACATTATTTATCAGGAGGATACAATGAACATCGGTATTTTCGGAACGGGAATCGTCGCGCAGACGGTGGGAGACGCGCTCGCTGCGCGAGGACACGAGGTCGTGCTCGGCACGCGCGACGTGGAGGTCTCGCTGGCCCGCACGGAGAAAGGTCCCTACGGCAATCCCCCGCTGGCCCAATGGCTGCAGGGTCGCGCGAACACGACGCTTGGCACCTTCGCCGAAGCCGCGCAGGCTGGCAACGTTCTCATCAACGCGACGTCGGGGGCCGGTTCACTGCCGACGCTCGAAGCTGCCGGGGCCGCGCGGCTCGACGGAAAGATCCTGATCGACATCGCCAATCCGCTCGATTTCTCCCGGGGCTTCCCTCCCTCGCTCACCGTCTGCAATACCGACTCGCTGGGTGAGCAGATTCAGCGGGCATTTCCGGCACTGCGCGTGGTCAAGGTACTCAACACCCTGAATGCCGGGCTGATGGTGAATCCTGACGCGCTGCCAGGCGACCACGTGCTGTTCATGTGCGGCAACGATACAGGCGCGAAAGCGCAGGTCGCATCGCTGCTCGGAGAGTGGTTCGGCTGGAAGGCGCAGAACATTCTGGATCTCGGCGACATCAGTAACGCGCGCGGGACGGAGATGCTTCTTCCCCTCTGGGTGCGGCTCTTCGCCGCCTTCGGCAATGCGCAGTTCAACTTCAATATCGTCCGGTGAGCGGCAATCTCGTTCGGGGACTGATTTTATTGTATGGAAACAGGTCGAGCAGGCTCGAATGCAAAACCGTACAAATGTGCAGTTGTCCTTCATTCGCGCGGAGGGTAGCTTTCGTCTGTCACAACCGAGAAAACGTCTGCATTTTTTTTCTCCACTTTTCTGCAGACAGGCTCGCACGGTCGTAATACCATTATGAATGCGCGTCGCGATGGTGAGGACGCCAAGGTCTTCAAAGCAGCGAAGCGCAGCGGCTCGGAACGAAACCCCATGTCAACGCAGGTTCTTTGTGAGAGAGGAGCCCCAATTGATCCGAGCCGGCGACCGCGAGCTTGTGTGCAGTTGAACGGATGATGCCGCACAAGTGAGTGGAGAATGAGAGGAAAGGGCGTCCCGCAGCGCGGGGCGTCCTTTTTTGTGCATACGCGCAGTGCGGGGCGACGGAGGGTGATGCCATTTTCATGAAATGCTTGCCTTTTGTTTTTCAAAAAGCGAAGTTCAGAATATAGCCTGTTCTTGCGAACGAAATCCCCGGGGGGATGCCGTATGCTTCTCAGCTTTCGCTTTCTCTGTTGCACGACCAGGAGGTGAGATGAGGTACGTCGTAATCGTGGTGCTCTGTGCGATGACCGCGCACGCCCAGAGCAACTACTGGTTTCGATTCGATAAGGTCTCGAGCAACGGGTACAAGGAGCTGTTCGTGCTCGATGACAGCGCGGCGTATCTTGCCTCGTCGCACGGCCTGTACCGCAGCACGAACGGGGGAAACTTCTGGAGGCAGGTCATCTCACCAGCTTTTCCCGGGGACATTTTTTCCATCGCGCCCAATCCGAGGTCCTCGCCGCAGGGTCTCATTCTGTCGACGTTTCTCTACATAGACAACAAAGGTACGGCAGGCATCTTCAACTCGCTCGACGGGGGAGTGACTTGGGGCTATCTCGGAGGTGCCGTGGGAAATTCCGGAAAAAACGCTCTCCCGGCGGGCATGGAAGGATACTACATGCAATGCAATCCCGACAATATGGTACATCTCGACCTGTTCGGCTTCTTGCGGAGATATATCGACGGACTGCCATGGGACGATCGGGCCAACATCCGCGGCTTCGCGACTTTCGACGACAACCGGGCTATTCTCTACACGCATTCCGGCATGGTCTACGTCTCCGGCAGCGGATCGACGCCGTGGCGGCAGGGATGGCGTCTGGCGATTACCGGAATAGAGCACGAAGAGATCCTGCACATCTTCACCGAGGGCGACGACGCCTGGGCGGGCACGGCACTGTCCGGAATCAGGCATTCCACCAGGCCGGACTTCCGATGGAGCGACGCAAGCGGGGGACTGGGCGGGCAGGGAGATCCCTCGATGCGCGTGCGACGCATCTTTCGAGACAAACGCGGGCCGCTCGTGGCGATGACTTCCGACGGCTTCTACAATTCCGCGGACGGAATGAACTGGCAGCACGTGAGCAGCGCCCTGCCGGGCTGGGAAAGCGTTGGCCGCGCGGCGATCGATTTTCAGGGGAGATACTTCGTGCTGTACGGTCGCGACAATGTGATTGTCTCCGAAGACGAGGCCCGGACATGGATTCCGCGGATGACCGGACTCGAGATGGATTCCGTCCGCGATATCATCCTCCAGGATGGGGAACTGCTGGCCGCGGGAGCGCAATGCGTCTTCGGTTACGCATCGTCGGTATGGATGCAGCGCATCGAGGGACTGGCCACGACCCGCATCCGGCTGTTCGGTCTGCTGCCCGACACCAGCGTGATCGCGATCGACGATGCCGGCCGTGTCAGCCGGCGAGTCTACAGGGGAGCGCCATGGACGGCGCTGTCGGATGACTTGCTCGGTGAGAACGTGCGCTGCGTGGGAGCGGGTCCGGACGGTTTCATCTTTGCCGGGACGGAACGAGGTGCCGTGTTCGTCAGCACGGACGGCGGTTCCTCGTGGGCGGCCACGCATCCCGGATCGACGACCGTCCCGATCGCCGTTGTCCTTCCCGTGAACGACCGGCTGCTGTTTGCCGGCTCCTTCGGTGAGGGATTGTATCAAAGCACGGATCACGGTGAGAACTGGATTCGCGTGAATAACGGACTGACGCATCCGAACATCACGTCGCTCGCGCGCACGCCGGACGGCGACCTGTTCGCCGGTACGTATGGCGGAGGCGTCTTCCGTTCCGAGGACGACGGTGTCTCGTGGACGCCCACGCCCACGGCGGTTCCAGGCATCTATATCACGGCGCTCGTCTCGAATCACATCGGTGTGGTAGCGGCGGCCACGTATGACGCGGGCGTGTTTTACACCCGTAACGACGGAGCGACATGGTCGGCCATGAACGACGGTCTCGAGGACACACGCATCGTTCGTCTGCTGAACAGCAGCACGGAGGGACTGCTCATCGCCCTGACCGAAGACGGAGCAATGTTCAGGAAAAACGTCGCACTTCCGACAGCGATCCATGATGCACCGGTGTCGCCGGAATTCATCCTGCGCGCGTCGTATCCGAATCCTTTCCACGATGAGATCGCCGTGGAGTATGAAATGCCACGAGCGGGCACGATACGCCTCCTCTTGTGTGACCTGCTCGGCAGTGAGGTCGCGCGAAGGGAGGAAGAAGTCCTCACGAACGGCAGTTGTCACAGCACGCTCTCGACTGTGTCGCTTCCTTCAGGAGTGTATGTTCTGTCACTCGAGAGCGGCGGATCCAGACAGCAGCGGGTGCTGACGCACATACGATAAATGTGGTCGCGTGTTCATTATTACCAAAGGAGCGGAGCATGGAACAATACCTCAATATCCATTCAGGCAGCCTGATGCCTCTGAAATCGCGCGCGGGAGCGGCCATGGTTACGACGGTGACCGCGGTGCTGCTCCTCGTGGCAATGCCGCTTTCCGCGCAGCCAAGCCTTAACCTCAAACGCAATGTCGTCAACTGGCCGACGGTGGAGCTGTATTTCAACGTCGCCTGCAACGGGACTCCGGCCTACAACATGACACGGCAGGACTTCACGATTCTCGAGAACGGCGCCGAGGTGAAGAATTTCACGCTGTGGTGTCCGGATCCCACCGTACGCTGCGCGATATCGGTCTCGCTGGTGTTTGACGCCTCGGGGTCGATGGCCGGCGCGGGTAACGCAGGTGCCAAGCAGGCGGGACACGCGTTCATCGACCTGATGGACGGCGTGCTCGATGAAGCAGCGATAATCTGGTTCACCTCAACGGTGACTGTATTCCAGCAGATGACGTATATCAAGCCGATGCTGCACACGGCCGTGGACGCATTACCCGCCAGTGGCGCCACAGCGGCGTGGGACGGCATCTATGCCGGTATCGTCGAGCTTGTCAACAACGGCGTGAATCCATGCCGGACGGTCATCGCGCTCAGCGACGGCGCGGACAATGCCTCGACGCGAACGGTCGCCGAGATCATCGACCTCGCGCTTCGCCACAGGATCCGGGTGTTCACGGTCGCCCTGGGTTCGGCGACCAACTCCGTGGAACTCGAACAGATCGCGCTGCTCACCGGGGGACGCTTCTACCAGACACCGAACGCACAGCAGATCCCCGCCATCTTCACAGAGATTTACGATATGATCAGCACGTTAAACTTCGGCGAATGCGTGATCACATACGAACCCGGCTGTGCCGATGGCACCCTGCATACGGTGGAACTTCGGCTCAATAATTTCTGCGGCGGTTCGGATTCAAAGGTCAAAACCTACCGTGCGCCTCTCGACTCCGCGTCATTCACGAACCTGGTTCTGAATGTCCCGGACACCCGGACGCTCGGAGGCAGCCAGGTCAGCGTGCCGCTGAACCTGGTGACAGCTCTGAACGGGGAGAACCTCTATCCGTTTTCCTTCACCGTCCGCACCGATACGACCTGCATGCAGCTCGATGGCATCGCCGTGCCCCCGGGCAGCCTGCTCGATGGAGTGCCGCTGACGGTGATGCCGATGAGCGGCGGACTGCACGTCACCGTGCTAGAGCGTGTCCTCGTCAACGGGAGCGGGAAGCTGCTGGATCTGAGCTTCAGGGTGCCGTCGGTGCAGGACACGACCTGCTGCAACGTCGAAATCACCGATGTCGCGTTCACCGAGGGTTGTTTCCTCCCCGTCGTGATACCCGGGCAGGTCTGTTTCCATCCGCCTATCGGCGATGCCTGGACCTGCGGTATCGACGTGCCCGAAATCACTGTGGACACGACGAACGAGAAATACGATCCGATGCCCTTCGACGTAAGCGTCACCGTGAACAACATCGGTCCGAATCCCGTCGATTCGCTTACGGCGGAAATTCAGATCCATTTATCCCCATCATCGGCCGATCTCGACTTCGCCGCGCCGGACGGTCCCGGCACCGTCGTCAAGCCGGTCACGCCGTCCGCGCTCGCTCCCGGACAGAGCGGCACGGTGAGCTGGCGACTCCAGCATCCGGAGACGGCGCTGCCACGGAGCTACACGATCCGCGTCGTCGTGCGCACGCCCTCGGATTCCTCCGACTGTCAATCCATGGTCTTCATTCCCGCGATGCAGCTGCCGCCGTTCGCGTTCGATCTCACGGTCGACGGATCGCTGAACATCTGCAAGGGCCAGTCCGTCACGCTCGACGCCGGCGCGGGCTACGCGACATACCTCTGGAACACCGGTGCGCTGACGCAGACGATATCCGTGACGCAGGCCGGAGATTATTTCTGTGCCGTGACACGGCCTGACGGACGACCGGGTGTCTCTCGCAGCGTCCACGTGACCGTGTACGACGTACCGAGGATCCAGTTCGGAACCATCGGTGCGGTTCCTTTCTGCGAGGGCGACTCGGTACTGCTCGTCGCGAATGCGGGGTATCTGAGCTATCTCTGGAGCACGGGCGAGGCCACGCCATCCATCTTCGTGCGACAGACCGGTCAGTACTGGGTGGCGGCGCGGACAACGGACAGCTGCCTGTCGTTCTCCGACACGGTGTACATTCAGTCAATGCCCGCGCCTGCGAAGCCCGTCATCAGCCGCGCATCGGACTTCCTCACCACGACCACCGCGCTGAAATACCAGTGGTTCCTCGACGACGCGCCGCTCCCCGGTGACACGAACCAGTACCTGCAGCTCACGCGGACCGGCCGCTACCGCGTGCGCATCACCGGTCCCAACGGCTGCACGGCGATGTCCGACGAATTCCTCGTCGCGGTGCTGAGCGCGGCAGCGCTGCCCGCTTCCGTGCGCGGCTTCGAGGTCTACCCCGATCCGACCGACGGCAGCGTCACCGCCGATCTCCAGCTCATGCGAGCGGAGCGGGTCGTCATCATCGTCGCCGACGCGCTCGGACGCGAGGTCGCGCGGTACGATAGCGGTTCCCCCGTGCGCGAGTTCTCCCGGCACATCACGCTCGGCCGCACCCCCGGCGTGTATTTCCTCAGCATCACCGCGGGAAAGGACTCCTGGGTACGGCGCGTGGTGAAGATGCGGTAGTGGGAAGTCCGCCTTCGTCCCGCTCCGCGGGACTTCGGCGGACGACGTTGGCAGTTGGCAGTTGGCTATTGGCCATTGGTAGTTGGCAAGACCCAAGGTTTACCCTCCCCCAGGGCTGACGCCCTGGGTTGGGGATATAAGAAGATATCGGATATAGGATGTAGGATTTAAGATGTAAGATATTAGATCTAAGCCCCACAAGCCAAAGGCCAATAGCCAAAGGCCAATAGCCAATAGCCAAAGGCCAACAGCCACTAGCCATTCACATTCCCGGCGTTCCGTGAAAGCGGGGCGCCGGTTTTATCATGCCCCGGTTCCTCGATACACGGGTGGAGCCTGCACGCAGGGGCGCGCGGGGTATGCGGAGCATGGCGGATCACAAAGTGGGCGCACGGTTTCACCACGAGCCATGAATGGCGTCAATGTTGGGAGAGTCGCCGAACCAACTTGAGGTATCCATGCCGCATTTCGAGTACACCGTCGTTCCGTTCATCGGGAGGTCTGCCTTCTTCATGCAGTTCGATCAGATGGTGTTCTCGCGGGAGGTGTCCGGAGACACGACGGTCTCTTCGATGTCTGCCGCAACAGCCGTTCAGACCGCGACAGGCACGACACCGCCGATCCCGACAACAGTGCCGCCACCGATTTCGCCGCGCACGCTCGTGTATTCGAGAAATGCGCACATCTGCCTCGGGGTCTTCGTCGAGGACGATGGGCAGCACATCATCGTCGAGCGCGCGGACGGGACTCTGGAAAAATTTGTTTCGAGTGCCGTCGATCTCGTTCAGGAATGATTCCGTTTCACCAGTGCATCATCCATGGCATTTCGGAGGCATACAGATGAAATACCACTATTCCGATGGGAAGACCGTCTTCGGGGAACTCGGTGATGAAGAAATAACGGAGCGTATTGCCGGAAATCCCTCCGGCAGGCATCTCGTCTGGCAGCAGGGCTGGCCGGATTGGAAAAACGCGATCGATGTGTTTCCGATGACCGCAGCAGCTGCACCCGCTGCTGCAGCCGCGCCCGCTGCCGCCGCACCCGCTGCACCCGCTGCTGCAGCCGCGCCCGCTGCCGCCGCACCCGCTGCACCCGCTGCTGCAGCCGCGCCCGCTGCCGCCGCACCCGCTGCAGCCGCACCGGCCGCAGCCGCACCGGCCGCAGCCGCACCCGCAGCACCCGCAGCAGCCGCACCTGCCGCAGCCGCACCTGCCGCAGCCGCACCTGCCGCAGCCGCTGTTCCGACAGCAAAACCGCTGGATCTTACCCCGGAGCCGCGCCAGGCAAGAAGTATTCCGTGGCTCTGGATCGGACTGGGCACGGCCATCGTGGTGATCGTCGTCCTGGCGTTCGTCCTCTTCCGGGGTGACGGGACGAACGGGAAGACAGCGGCCGATCGTGGCGAGGCGCGTGAAACAGGGCAATTCGAGGATGTGTCGGACACACAACGGCCGGAATCCACACCCGTCAGAGGTGAGGTCTCGACGAATATCGAAGGTGGAACACTGGGTCTCTCGGGATACTGGTCCGCATCGAGTGTGCTCGAAGGCGATGACGGGAAATACGGTGTCGCGAATATCGACGACGGGAGTGCATCGACGGTGTGGGCGGAAGGAGCATACGGCAGCGGTGCAGGAGAGAAGCTGGCGTTTCATGCACAGGAGGCAGAAGTCGGAGAGATATTCGGCTTCAGCGTTCTCAATGGTCACTGCCGCACGCGGAGGCTCTGGGAGGCGAATGCCCGCGCGCGCGAGATCCGCATCACCGCGGATGATGTCACGTACTCCGTCACGCTGCTCGACACTCCGGAATGGCAGTATGTGTATCTCCCGAATTGCCGGATGAATGATCAGATCGAGGTAGAGATCCTCTCGGTGTACCCCGGAAGCAAGTACGAGGATCTGACGATCGCGGAACTCGGGGTCATTCGCGAACTGCAGTCTGAGGAATGACACGCGGAGTCCGCTCCGGAGGAGGCATGAATCGCCCGGGATTTTCGTCGATCCGGAGCGCGATGCACCGGGATTTCCATCCGAATCTCGGTGCGCGGCACGTCAAAAATTCACCACCGCTGTTTGTGGCCCCAATATCATTCCGACGCCTGCCTGCGGACGCCTCCGGATGATCCGACGCCTGTGAACGACTTCCGGCCGCGCGTCCAGGAGAGCAGGGGTATTGAGAGAGAAGCGCATCCGCACGAGGCGGATGCGTTTTTTTTTTCGCACAGTTTCACCAGGCCGTTTTCTTATGTAGCCCAAAAGCAAGGGGAAAAATAGCGCTTCTGGGATTCTTGTT
>CAZWNO010000126.1:0-11049 GCA_964635845.1 uncultured Chromatiales bacterium | reverse complement strand
CGTTCCGACGAGTCCCGCGCCGATCACGATGATGTTCATGGACGATTGTGGCTCCGTGCGTCTGGCGCTGCAGTGATAATATACCACCGTGTCCGGAAACTTGCGACGGCCGCTGGGAAGACCGCGTTCACGTTACGCATGTTCCCTGCGCGGCGCGTTGCCGCGTGGCATGTGGCACGGCGCCGCGTGGCATGGAAGCCGGTCCCGCTGTATCTTATAAACGGTCCCATTTTTCGACAGGAGCTGGAGAGCAAGATGGTAAAGCAGAAAATTGCGCAGGCGGTCGGCATCCTTCAGGAGAAGAACATCGACATATGGCTCACCTTCGTCAGGGAGAGTGCGTCCATGCCCGACCCGGCGATCGACATGGTGGTCGGTCAGCATGCGACATGGCAGACGGCCTGGATCATCACCCGCGACGGTGAAACCATCGCCATCGCCGGCAGCCTGGACGTCGCGGCCATACGCGAGAGCGGACGGTATGCGACCGTCGTGCCCTATGTGCAGGGCATCCGCGACGAGCTGCTGGACGTGCTGCGCCGGAAGAATCCGCGCCGCATCGCCATCAACTACTCGACCGACAGCGTGATGGCGGACGGTCTGACGCACGGCATGTACCTGCTGCTGAGCGAAATGCTCGAAGGGACAAAATTCGCGCACAGGCTGATCTCCTCGCAGGAGATCCTCTCGGTCCTGCGCGGGCGGAAAACGGAGGCGGAAATCCGGAATATCAGGAAGGCCATCCTGCTCACGCTCTCCATCTACGACGAGGTGACCGGCTATCTCGCACCCGGAAAGACCGAGCAGGACGTGGCGAATTTCATCCTGCGGCGGGTGCGTCAGCATGGCGTGGAACTGGCCTGGGACCAGGAGCATTGTCCCGCCGTGTTCACGGGACCCGAGCACGCGGGCGCGCATTTCGCTCCGACGAAGCGGAGGATCGAACGCGGCCACGTACTCAATATCGATTTCGGCGTCAAGGTCGACGGCTACTGCTCGGACCTGCAGCGCACCTGGTACGTCAGGCGGAAGGGCGAGACGCGTGCGCCCCGTGAGGTGCAGCACGGTTTCGACGTGATCAGGGAATCGATCCGGCGCGCCGCGGCCGCAATGCATCCCGGTTCGGTCTCCTGGAAAATCGACGCCGTCGCGCGGGACTATATCGTCGCCAACGGCTACCCCGAATACCCGCACGCCCTCGGACACCAGGTGGGACGCGCCGCGCACGACGGCGGCGTCGGACTGCTGCCCCGCTGGGAGCGCTACGGCAGACTTCCCTATGGCAGAATCGAAGCGGGACAGGTCTTCACCATTGAACCGCGGCTCCCTGTCGTGGACTACGGCGTCGCGACAATCGAGGAAATTGTCTGGGTGACGCCGGACGGCGCCCGGTTCCTGTCGAAACCGCAGCGCACGCTGACACTCGTCTGATTCCGTCCGCGCCCGGGGGCGCACCGGGTACGGCGTTTCACCTTGCGACCATCAGCGTTTTCCTGCATCATATAAAGATGTGCAAGGAAAGGATCGCGTCATGGCTATTGTAAAAAAACTGCTGCCGGTTCTCATCGGCGTCGCGGCAGGCTTCGCGTACTGGTATTTCATCGGCTGTGTGAACGGGAACTGCCCGATCACGAGCAACTGGTATACGAGCGTGCTCTACGGTGGAATCGTCGGTGCCACATGGCTGCTCCCCGCGCGGAAGAAAACTGTCCCGTCGCAACAGGACGACGATCAACACACCAACGAATCCTAAAGGAGAAGTCCCCCATGCCCATCTTCGAATACAGGTGCTCGGACTGCGAACGCGTTTACGACGTACTGCACAAAGGGGCGGAAAATCCAGAGATCGTGCAATGTCCCTCCTGCGCATCCCGTTCTTACGTCAAGAAGTTCTCCTCTTTCTCGGCCTCGACCGGCAGCACCGTTTCCTCGGTACCGTCCTGCGAAAGCGGCAGCTGCGGCCTTCCCTCGTACGGTTCCTGCGCCAACGGAATGTGCGGCCTGGGGTAAGGTCGCGGGATCATCTCCAGGTGCTTCCGTACGGTTCCTGCGCCAGCGGGATGTGCGGCCTGGGGTAAGGTCGCGGGATCATCTCCAGGTGCTGCGCAGCGCGGGCATCTGGGGTCCGAACAGGGTGTGCACCGTCAGTCCGCCCCTCTCGCGCACGGCCAGCGCGCGCGCTTCGTCGCTGCGCCAGCCTCCTTTTCCCTCCGCGCCGGTCATGGCGCATTGTTTGAGAAACCGCTCCGCATCGCGCCGCTGCCGGAACGTGATCGCCGCCGCCTCCGTACTGCGGCCGCCGTCGCCGACCACGGTGTGATACATGTCAAAGCGGTCGATACCGTCGAGCCATCCCATCCATTCATCCAACACGCTCTGCAATGCGAGGGGACCACGCACGAAGCGCAGATTTTTCTGCGACGTGGACAGCGGCGCGGAGCGGAACTGCGCCGGGACGCGGAACTCCGCACCCTTGATCCGCGCGAGCAGGACCTTCGCCGCCTTCATTGAAGCATTGCGCGACTCCGCCGCCCTGTCGAAAGGAACGATGGAAATCAGGTATGCGCCTTTCGCGAACAGGATCTGCTCGGGTGTGACGCAGTGCCATCGGGTTCCGGGCAGAATCCCGCTGCAGCGGCCGCGCAGAACGGAGAACATGCCGAAGGCGGCCTCTGGATTCACCATCTCGTAGATATCCACCTGAACCTCGTGCTTCTTCTGCGTGCAGCGCTGCCCACGGACCTGGCGGAATCCGTACTCGAGGTAAATTTCCGCGCCGCCGTTGATATAGCCGTAGAGCTGCTTTGCGCTGTATGTCTCCGCTGCGGCGATGTCCCATCCGGGCAGATCCGCGGTGGTGAGCTGAAGCGGCGGCGCCGCGACAGGCGGCAGCGTTGCGGGCGGCAGCGTTGCGGGCGGCAGCGTTGCGGGCGGCATACGCAGGAGCGGTACAGACAGGAGCGGCCGGGACACGGGCTGCACCGCCGAGTGTGGGCGCCCTGCATCGGGCGCCGCGGCGTGCACGACGCCGGCTGCGGGGACGGCGAAAAGGGCTGCGAACAGCAGTGCGATCGCGGTCATGAAAGATCCAGTCTTGAATGCGTGATGCGTGCGGGATCGGCGATGCCGAGCTGATATCCGGCCGCCATCTCGAGAAATCCCGTTCCTTTCGGCGAGGGCGCTTTCTGCACCTTCGTCTCGAGCCGCTTGGCGAGCACGATGTCGTAGCCGATGCGGTCGACCGCCACTGGATCGCTGCCCACGAGCACCCGGTGGAAAGGGACGATGAACTGCGGGTTCGCTCCGGGTCCGCCCTGATAACAGCCGATCAACCCGTCCACAATGTTCAGCACGACCTTGTCACGCAGCGGCGGAAAACACGGTACCTGTGCGCAGGTCTCGCCCCAGAGCGGTTTGTGCAGACGCGATGTGTTCGAGATGGCGCCAAAGGCGAGATTCTTCAGACAGAGGGTGACGGTCGGTCCCGCGTTCTTGAGAACGGGAATATTGATGATCTTCGTCACTTCCTCGGTTACGATGCGGCTGAAATACGAGTGTTTCCCCTCGTTGATCATGTAGGGCAGCGTCTCCGCATCGTAGGATTCCTCGCAGTCCGCCCAGTAATACCAGTCCTTGTCGATGCGCTGCGCGCCGTAGAGCTTGCCGTCCGCGTCGTAGAACGAGCCGCTCGCGTCCTTGCATTCCGTTCCGCGGATGCGCACGTCGGGGAAACGCTCCTGCGTGAATCCCGCGTCGTGGAGCTCGAACTCGCGCCGGTCCCAGATCATGATATTGCCGCGCGGCACGCCGGCGGCTTCGAGCTGGGCGACGACGGCTTCGGTCAGCTCCACCGAGGTCGAGAGCACCTTGCCCGCGACAGGATTGACCTTGAGACCGACGATATCGTTCGGGGAGACGAACTGCAGCCATGCCTCGCCGATCGTCGCCGCACCGGTCAGTTCGAGCATCGCGCGCTCGAGCATGACCCCGGCGCGCGACGCGACAGGCACGCCGTCGCGCACGGAGGAGGCGTCGTATGCCTCGACCACGCGGCCGGGATAGCGTCCCGGCATCGACTGCGGCGTGCGTGGATGCTTCAGCGCATCGGCGATATTCGTCGCGGTGGTGTCGCCACCTGCCGCGGCGGGGAAAACCGCGGCGGGGAGAACCGTTCGCGGCAGCAGCGCCGCCGCGGCAGTGCCCGCGGCGAGAGAGGAAAGGAAACGGCGTCGTCCGGAATCGTGGGATCTCATACGATCTTCTCCTTTATTTTGCTATGTACGGAGTTCCCCCCGAAGATGCAAGACCCGCCGCCGCGGATGCGGCGACATCACGCGACGGCAAAAAAAATGCCCGCCATGGGGCGGGCAGATCTATGTCATCGAATTTGTTTCCGGGGACCGGCCGACGGCCGTTCGCGCGACCGGTGCGATCAGTCGGCGCGCTGGACTTCCGCGAGCAGGTCGGTCGAGTAGGCGCTCTTGCCCCAGTTGCGCACGAGGGCGGCGCAGTGGCGCGCGACACGCTCGTTGCTGTCGAACTGGGCGCGGCGCTCGACGGCGAAACGGCCGAGTTCGGAATCAAGATGGTAGAGCGTGAGCGCGGCAAGGATGCGGAATTCCGGTTTCTCGTCGCTCTTCAGCGTTTCCATCATCGGAAGCACCGCGTAGCTGATGTCGTACGAAGGATGCTTCTTCTTCAGATCGATCAGGAGCTGCATGGTTCCGGCGCGCACTTCCATCGAGGGACTCTCGAGATTGGCGAGCACGTTGGTCTCGATCAGGCTCATCTGCCGTTCGGTGAGGGGACGCGTATCCTGCGCGAGAGCACTGGTGAGCGGTATCGCGACGAGCGCGAGCATCAATGCGAATGCGGACAGGGACTTTTTCATTGTATTATCTCCGGTGTGTTTGGATCGTCGTTTCAAGCAACTGGATCGGTGTACGGGGGGTGCCGTACGAAGTTGCAGACGGATTGAAATAAATCCGTTTTCGCATTTATTCAGGTGTTTCAGCTGCCGCGGGAGGGTTGCGCGGGTTCAGTTCCTTCGGCGGAGGATGAGCAGTGGCGGACGGGAGCCTTCGGATGTGGTCAGGAGATCGCGGCCATTACGGCTGTAACATGCGGCCTCGGTCTGCAGCAAGCCCGGCGTGCTCAGGATGACAACGTTCGCACTGTCGAACATCACGGAAGTCGGCCTCGACTGGGGAATCCGGTATTCAAGGAGGGCAGTGTAGGTGCGCAGCACGACGCTGCGCGAAGTGGGATGCATGTCCGCGGCGGTGATCTGCCGTGCGAATGAGTACGCAACGGGCGGCCGGAACGCGGCGACACGCTGCAGGAAGGCCTCACCGCCGTCGGCCGGCCACTGAGCCGCGTACACGCCCGTGGTGTCGCCGCTCTTCTCGACGAGAACGACGCTGCCGTCGCGAGGGTCCACCATCAGCGCCTCACAGTCACGCGAACCGTCGGGATAGCGGAACACGGCGCGCTCCGGCGTTCCGGAGAGCATGCTGTCGCGTGAGGTCGCGTGTACCACAGGTTCGCGTATGCGGTAGACCGTCACGGAACCGTACTTCCTGTCATTGTCACCGATGTCCCCGACATACAGCCATGATATGCCTTCGAGCGTGACGGAGGCGATGTCTTCCCAGTCCCTGTTCACCGCTCCGTCGAGGAGGCAGGATGCGAGCGTCACGCCGTTGCTGTCGATGGCGAACAGCCGCGGCTCGCCCCCGCTGTCGTTATGCAGCCAGAACACACCGTCGCGGAGCCGCGAGGAGGCGATCCCGGAGATCTCGGTCAGCCGCGCGTCGGCGATCGTGCAGAGCGTCGCCGCATCGGCATACGCGATGCTGTCGGTCGTATGCGTGCTGTCCTGCGGCGGCGGCACGGAAGTCGGCGGATTCTCGCCCTGGCAGGCGCACAGCGACTGGAGGGCAATGACGAGAAGCAGAAGTCCGGGACGATGCGTGCGGAGAGGGGGGGAATGCATGCGAGGCGTCAACCATTATTCGGATTATTCGTATGTTATTAGACATAATATAAGAAGAATCGCCATCACGCTGCGAGAAATTCGCGGCATGGCCGCGGCGCACGCATGAAAAGAACTCCCCTCGCGATAATTTTTCTGATCACCTTCATTGATCTGCTCGGCTTCGGCATCGTCATCCCGATCATCCCGTCGTACGCGGAAGCCGGCTTCGGTGCGAGCGACGTGACCGTCGGCTTCCTCGTCGCATCATTCTCCTTTTCGCAGCTGCTGTTCACGCCGATCTGGGGACGTCTGTCCGACAAGCTGGGGCGCCGGCCGATTCTCATTCTCGGGTTGTTCCTGACGGTGATCAGTTACATCCTGTTCGGCGTGGCCAACTCTCTCGGCATGCTGTTCTTTGCCCGGCTGCTCGGCGGCATCGGAGGCGCCAACATTTCCGCGGCGCAGGCCTACATTTCGGATGTGACTCGTCCGGAAGAGCGCGCGCGCGGGATGGGCCTGATCGGCGCGGCCTTCGGGCTCGGCTTCGTGTTCGGCCCGTTCATCGGCGGAGCTCTCGTCACCTACGGACATGCAATACCAGGTTTTGCCGCGGCCGCGCTGTCCGCCGTCGCGTTCGTCACCGCGATCATCGCGCTGCCGGAGTCTCTCCGGAAAGAGCAGCGGGATCCCGACGCTTCACGGACCGTCGCCTCCGACCTGGCGCTGCTGATCGCCGCGCTCCGCAGGCCCAGGATCGGCATGCTGCTCGTGCTGTTTTTCCTCATCACCTTCGGGTATGCAAACATCTACGCGACTTTCCCTCTCATCTGTACGCGCGAGTTCGGATACAATGCGCGGCAGGTGGGATATCTGTTCGGCTTCCTCGGCATCATCGGCGCGATCACGCAGGGCGGCCTGATCCGCGCGCTCATGCAGCGCTACGAAGAGCGCACGCTGTTCCTGATCGGGGCGATCTTTACCTCCGCGGGATTGACGGCGCTTCCGTATTCGCCGGACAGCCTGGTATTGCTGACTGTGCTCGCCGTGCTCGCGTTGGGAACGGGAATGATGACGCCGAGCTGTCTCAGCCTGATCTCGCGGCACGCGGACGAAGGGCAGCAGGGCGGCATACTCGGCATCAACCAGTCGCTCGGCGCGCTCGGTCGCGTGCTCGGTCCCATCTGGGGGGCATTCGTCTTCCAGTCCGTCGGCACCGCCTGGCCCTTCCTGACCGGCGGCTTCGTTCTGTTCATCGTGGTGATCCTGATCCGGCTGACGCTCTGGGAGCAGTGACCGCGAATTCATATCCTTCAACGACCAGTACAATACGTTCCACATGACACAACGCACACTCTACCGTCTCATAGAAAACATCGGCTCCCGCAGCTTTGACTCGGAAGAAGCCCTGCTCACCGCGATTCTCGACGGGATCGTGCGGAACGAGCGCACCAGCATCACGGGCGGGCGCATCTGGAAGCTGCTGCCCGGCGAGCGCAAATACCGTCTCATCTGCGAGCACGGCAACGTCGAATCCGTCGGCGTCGGATTCGAGATCAAGCTGAAGGGCTACGCGCTCTTCGAGCAGGTCGCACACAAGCGCACGGTCCTTGCCGACGAGACCAACATCGCGCTCCGCCGGAAGGGCATCATCAAGTACTCGGCCACCGGAATCGGCAGCCGTGTGTCCATAGGCGGACTCGCGTACTATGAGTATCTCCTGGCCTTCAACACCTCGCAAGACGATCCCGAGTTCAAGTACATCCTGAGCATCGCCGGGCAGGCGGTGACGCAGCTGCTCAACAGCCGCCGCTCGGAAGCGGAGAGACTGAGTTTGTTATCCGAAATGGAGCTGGCGCGCGACCTCCAGCGCCGCCTCCTGCCCGAGCACGAACTCTCGTTCGGCCGCTTCGAGATGTACGGCGTGTCGCTCGCGGACAAGACCGTCGGCGGGGACTTCTTCAATTACTACCCGATGGCCGACGATCCCGGCCACATGGCCGTTTCCATCGGTGACGCCGCGAGCAAGGGCTTCCCCGCCGCGGTGCAGGCGCTGTTCGTTTCAGGCGCGCTGATGATGAGCGTCGAAACGGAGAGCAGGATTTCGTCGATGCTGCGGCGGATCAACACGATCAACCGCCGCATGTTTCCCAACGATCGCTTCCTGACCCTGTGCTACTGCGAGCTGTTCGACGGCGACGAAGGGCTGATGCTGTATTCGAACGCGGGCCACTGCAAGCCGATCCACTATCACGCCGCCGGTCGCCGGTGCAGCGAACTGAGCGTGACGGGACCGGTCATCGGGCTGGTGCCCGACGCGCAGTTCAACGTCACCAACGCCAACATCATGGCGGGAGACGTGCTCGTGCTGTACACCGACGGCATCAGCGAGGCCAACAACGGCGAGGACGAATACCAGGAAGCACGCATCATGGCGGTCATCATGCGTACCGCGCAGCTGAGCGCGAAGGAGATCTGTCTCGAGATCCTCCAGGACGTGCAGACATTCAGCGCGGATGGAGTATATTCCGACGACAAGACCGTCGTCGTGATCAAGCGGAAATCCTGATTCCGCCCTTTCCCCGCACCGGCGGATACCGAGTCACACATTCCAGCGAGTATCATGCGTTTCGTCAGATTCCTTTTCCTTGTCCTGCTTCTCGTAGCGACAGCCGCCGAAGCCGATGCGGAAATCAAATCGCTCCGGGTCAGCTACTCCGGCAAGACATTCTCCATCCCGGCGTTCCTCCACGAGGGCGTGCTCTACGCCTCGCTCGATGAGCTGAGCAAGGGCGCGGGATTTCCCGTATACGGGAGCGCAGAGTCCGAAAAGATCGAGGTACGCATCGGCGAGCGCCGGCTGAAATTCACCGCGGACAATTCGTTCGTCATCGTGATCGCGCAGAAAGACAATACCATCGCCGAGGTCTACCAGCTGCCGACGGAAGTACGGCGCACGAAAGTGGCGTTCTACCTGCCCATGGCGACAGCGCTGCCGCTGCTGAGCAGGATCTGGGGCAAGAGCCTGCTGCTCGACCAGGAGAAAGCGGAACTGATCGTCGACGCGAACGGCAGACCGGTCGCCCGTGTCACGGGTTCACCCGATGGAGCAGCCACGGCCGCCTCCGCGCCCGTGCAGGCGGACAAGAGGGAAGCCACGATCCCGAAGAAGGCGGTCCCGGCGAAAGCGAACGCGACCGGGACGTCCGGAGATACCGCGATGAACGGCAAGCGAAGGGTCGCGGCTACCACGAGTCCCGCTCCGGACAAGAGCGGCAGCGCCGCGCTGGCGCCGCGGCAGATCGTCGCGGAGACCTCGTCGAAGTTTGATATCCCGCGCATCAGCGTCGACTCGAGGAAGAACGGCACGCTCGTCCGCATCCACACGCGCAAGGCGCTGAAGGATTACGACAGCGAACTGAAAGACGGGTTGCTGGTCGTCTCCCTGCCCGGAGCGAGCGTGGATGTGAACGAGGTGCGGCAGACGCCCACGGACGGCGAGGGAATCATCGCCGTCGAAGCGGAGCAGCTGGGCGGCAACGCGCGCATCAGCTTCAAGCTCAACGAGAGCTACACCAGCGACAAGATGAGCAGGGATGTGCGAACGGGCGACCTGCTGATATCGCTCTACAAGGACATGGGGACGCAGAAGATCCGTCTCGACGGTCAGCGCGGCAGGCAGGGTGGCGACCGCTCGAAATGGAAGCTCGACTGCATCGTCATCGACGCGGGGCACGGCGGCAGGGATCCCGGAGCGATCGGCGTCAGCGGAATCAAGGAGAAGAACGTCACGCTCGGCATCGCGCTCAAGCTCGGAAAGCTGATCGAACGCGGGATGCCCGGCGTCAAGGTGGTCTACACGCGCAAGGACGACACCTTCGTTCCCCTTGACAAGCGGGGACAGATCGCCAACGCCGCCGAGGGCAAGCTGTTCGTCTCCATCCACTGCAACGCCACCGAGGCCAAGCCGTCCAATGCGAAGGGATTCGAGGTGTATATCCTCCGGCCGGGACGCACCGCCGAGGCGATCCGCATCGCGGAGTTCGAGAACTCGGTGATCAAGCTCGAGAAGGACTACGAGAAGCGCTACGCGAAGCTCGACAACGAGAGCTTCGTGCTCATCAACATGGCACAGAGCGCGTACGTGAAATACAGCGAGCGCTTCGCGGAACTGCTCCATGAAGAGGTGAAGGGAAGCAGGCAGATCGCGAGCAAGGGCGTCAAGCAGGCGGGTTTCTACGTGCTCGTCGGTGCGTCCATGCCGGGAGTGCTGATCGAGAGCGGCTTTGTCAGCAACCGGAACGAAGAGCAGTTCCTCTCGACGAACGCGGGGCAGGAGCACATGGCGCGGCTGTTCTACAATTCAATCTCGGAATACGCGAAAGAGTATCAGAAAAGTCTGAACGAATGATCCGTCGTCATGGCGCGACACGGGCCCGGCGTTCTGCCGCGCGGTAACGGACGTGAGAAATCCGGTCATAGTGCAATCGAAATAAGCAAGCCAATTGTTTATGACTTGTTGAGCTTGGTTTTTTTTTTGCACTGTGGCTCTGGTTTATTCACTATTTCGGGTATGTAGATCGTAAATGAAGCGCCGGGATGCACTGGGGTGCGGCGTGCAGTTTTCCCGAGGCGAGCCTGATCGTGTTTTCGGAATTCCCGAACGCGCAGAAGCATGTATGGAGGAGAGATGAATGGATTGAAACACAGTCCGGCAATCGTACTTGCGTGTCTGCTCGCCGTATCCATGATGGCTGCCTGCGACGACAGCGTGATCGAAACCCTTCCCCCGGCGTGGCCCGACACGACCTCCCATGACTTCATCTGGGAGCACACGATCATCACCGAACTAGACGCCCATGGCGTACTTCACGATATCTGTTACATCAACGACACATGTATCTGGGCTGTAGGGTGGATCGGTATCGGAGCCGATTACGTCAATGCCTGCCGGTGGAACGGGAAGAAGTGGGTGTTCGAAAAGGTATTCCGTCAGCTCCCCGGCTCAGGCGAGCTTGATCTGCAAGACTTGTATCTTGTTTGGGGCGATGCACCTGATAACATATGGTTCAGCC
>CAZWNO010000125.1:0-11129 GCA_964635845.1 uncultured Chromatiales bacterium | reverse complement strand
ATCGTCGGTTCGCCCGGCGGTAGGCACATGCAAGGGCATTTGAAAACGCCCCCGGAATTCCGGAGGCGTTTTTTAAAAAGTTTTCGTGCTTCCTTTTCGTGTTTTCGTGGTTTTTTCTTCTTGGTTTTTTCTTCGTCGTTTTTCCTAATTCGTTTTCGCCCGCATCGAATCCCAGTACAGATACCCGGCGATGACCGCGAACATGGCCATCGCGAGATATTCCGCGCCGGTGCTTTCGGCCCAGAGCCAGCCGAAGTCCGCGTAATTGATCTTGAAGTATTTCAGCGCCGCGCTGACCACACCCATGATGGCGCCGCCGGCGATGAGTCCCGAGGCGATGAGCGTGCCGCGCTCGCGGCGCGCATTGTTGAGGTTCTCGTCCTTCGAACGCGTGGAGACGATATGCGCGATGATGCCGCCGGCGAGCACCGGCGTGTTCAGCTCGAGCGGCAGGTACATGCCGAGCGCGAAGGCGAGCGGTGGAACGTGGATGCTCTCGAGCGTGAGGGCGAAGAGTGCGCCGGCGATGTACAGCACCCAGGGCGCGGGCTGATTCGACATCAGCGGCTTGATCACCGCGGCCATCGCGTTTGCCTGCGGCGCGGGCAGCGCGGTCGCGCCCGTGAAGCCGTAGGTCGCGTTCAGCAGCAGGATGACGCCCCCGACCGAGGCCGCGGCGAGAATCGTGCCGAGGAATTTCCAGCGCTGCTGATGCATCGGCGTGTTGCCGAGCCAGTAGCCGATCTTCAGATCCGTGATGAAACCGCCGGCCATGGACAGCGCGGTGCAGACCACGCCGCCGATGATGAGCGCGGAGACCATGCCGGTCGGTCCCGTGAGTCCCACCTGCACCAGGATGAACGACGAGATGATCAGCGTCATCAGCGTCATGCCGGAGACGGGATTCGAGCCGACGATCGCGATCGCGCGCGCGGCGACGGTGGTGAACAGGAAGGCTATGATCGCGACGATGAGCAATCCGGTCACGGCCTGTCCGATATTGCCGGTGACGCCCTGCCAGAAGAACACGAAGAGGCTGAGCAGCACGACCACGATCAGCGACACGACGGTGCTCATCGGAATGTCCCGGTCCGTGCGCTCGGCGTTGTGATTGACGCTGTGTTCCTTCTTCCCGAAGATCTCCGCGGCGGCCAGCTTGAAGGCGCCGCCGATGATCTTGCTGCTCTTGATGATGCCGATGATGCCGGCCATCGCGATGCCGCCGATGCCGATGTGACGCACGTAGGTGAAATAGATCGAGTACGCATCCATGTCGCTGATCAGCTGCGTCACGCCGGTGCCGATCGGCTCGGTGAGACCCTGTCCGATGTAGGCGATCACCGGCACGATCAGGAACCAGGAGAGGAAGGATCCCGCCGCGATGATGGCGGCGTATTTCAGGCCGATGATGTAGCCGAGTCCGGTCACCGCGGCCAGCACGTTCATGCGGAATTCGATGCGGAACGAGTTGGCCAGGAAATCGAAACCCGGAAGCACTTTCGTGGAGAAAGTTTCCTTCCAGAGCCCGAAGGTGCTGATGAGAAAGTCGTAGAGTCCGCCGACCGCGGACGCCACGAGCAGCGTCTTCGCCTGGTTGCCTCCCGCCTCGCCGGCGATCAGCACTTCCGTCGTCGCCGTCGCTTCGGGGAAGGGGAGTTCGCCGTGCATGTCCTTGACGAAATAGCGGCGGAAGGGAATCAGGTAGAGTATCCCGAGAAAACCGCCGAACATCGAGGCGAGAAAGACATGCCAGAAATTCGTCGGCAGTTCCAGTATGTACAGTGCGGGAATCGTGAAGATCGCGCCGGCGACGACCACTCCCGAAGCCGCGCCGATGGACTGAATGATGACGTTCTCGGAAAGTGCGTTCTTGCGCTTCATGGCCGTGGAAATTCCCACCGCGATAATGGCGATGGGAATGGCCGCCTCGAAGACCTGGCCGATCTTCAGTCCGAGATAGGCCGCGGCGGCGGAGAAGAGGACGGCGAAGAACAGTCCCCACCCCACCGAGTAAGGGGTGATTTCCCGCGGAGTGACGGTCGCGGGTACGACGGGGACGTAGGTTTCACCGGGTTCGAGAATCTTGTACGCGTTCTTTGGAAGGCTCCGTGCGGTAGGTTCCATGCACACTCCTGATATATGGCGCGATGCGGGATTGGCTCGGGCGGGGGGCGCATGCCCCGGGAGAAGCAAAAAGCTAGCGAAACCGCGCGCAAAACGCAAAGAGGATATAGGATATAGGATGTTGGATATAGGACCCGTCATGCCGAGTAGTTGGACCGCGGAGCGGGACGACGTATCGAGGCACCGTTGCTCGAGACGGGTAGGCGCGTAACAAAAGAGATGGATAATTGTCTACTATTTGTGCAGCGGATTTCGTAGCATTCGGTACTCAATTCAGATGGAGACAAGACCATGAGAAACTGGCGACAGGTTGTTTTCGCATTCTTCCTGTTGGGCGTGGTTTGCTCGGCTGCCGCGACGGCGCAGACATTTGACGTGAACGCGTACCGGCAGTTCCTCGCCACGCATCATGACATGGAAGGCGCGCAGCTGCTCGACGGCTGGCCCGCGCCCCTGCTGCGGAAGACGGTGACGGGTCCGGTGGCCAACGCTGCCTGGCTCGATTCGGTGCGGATCAAATATGCCCTGACGGACGATGAACAGGACCTGATCTCGGAAAACGGATTCATGGTCAGCGAACGCCTCGAGGCGAAAACCTTCAATGAAGCCTACGAGGATATCTGGCAAAGGGATCTCCCCGTCGCGGTGACGACGGACGCGATACTCCATGCGGTGCACATGTCCTATGACCGCATCCTCAAGGACACTGAACTTTATTTCATCCTTGGTGAATTGCGCGATGTGCTCGACGGACTCCACGGCGCGCAGAATGCGCTCGCGCAGCGCTACGCCGGCAACACCGCCATGCAGCCCATGCTCGCCGACGTCGATCTCTACATCGCCGTCGCATGGAAACTGCTGACGGGAGAAACAAGACTGAAGTATCCGGAAAACATGTCCGCGTTCAACGAACTGCTCTCGATGATCGACGCGGAAAGCCCGTCGAACGTCGCGCTGTTCAGCGGCACGCCGCGCATATATGACTTCAGCCAGTTCACCGTCCGTGGTCACTACACGGACAGCCCGCAGCTGGGACGCTACTTCCAGGCCATGATATGGCTCGGCCGCACCGAGTTCATGCTCACAAAACCGGTGCAGCAGGGCGTGCCGGAGCAGACCGAGGAGGATATCCAGCGCCAGGTGATCGGCGCCTGCCTGCTCGCGGAACTGCTCGATATCGCGCAGGTCGGTGCGCGCGTCGACGACGTGGACCACCTGCTCGAACTGCTGGTAGGGGAAAGCGACAACGTGCGCGCGGCGCATCTGCGCGGCATCCTCACCGACCTGGCCATCGCGGATGCCTCCGCGCTGCTCGACATGCAGCGGGTGCAGGATTTCCAGGCGCTGCTCGCGACGAAGCCCTTCGCGAACCAGCGCATCAATTCACAGATCCTCTACTCGGATCCGATGGATCCGGAACAGCTGAAGCCGCCTTCGGCTTTCTTGCTGCTCGGCCAGCGCTTCATCATCGACTCCTACGTGTTCGGCAACGTGGTATTCGACAGGATCGTGTACCGCGGACAGAAGGTGATGCGCATGCTGCCCTCGTCGATGGACGCGCTATTCGCGCTCGGCAATGACGCCGCGGCGCAGTTCCTGCAGGAGGAGTTCGCGAACTATCCCTACGCGACGAACCTCGCATCGCTGCGCTACCTCGTCGATTCCTACGGAGAGGATTTCTGGTCCGCCTCGCTGTACAA
Source organism: uncultured Chromatiales bacterium (assembly GCA_964635845.1). Taxonomy (GTDB): domain Bacteria; phylum Bacteroidota; class Ignavibacteria; order SZUA-365; family SZUA-365; genus SZUA-365. The sequence continues at coordinate 7,305 of CAZWNO010000125.1, read as the reverse complement.
TTCCTGGCTGCATTCCATCCGTGCGCTGAACATCCCCGACGAAACGGAATCCCTCCCGCCCTTCATGCAGACCGCCGCGTGGTGGCAGCAGAAGATGAACACGCAGCTCGCATCCTGGGCGCAGCTCCGCCACGACAATCTTCTCTACGCGAAGCAGTCGTACACGGGAGGCGCGTCCTGTTCCTTCCCGGAATTCTATGTGGAACCGTTCCCGGAATTCTACCGCCGGCTCTCGGTTTTTGCACGAAAAGCATCCACCGTGTACAGCAGCATTTCCTGGCAGTCCGGGGTGCCCTGGTTCTTCAACAGCATGGCCGCCACGATGGATACCCTGGAAGCCATCGCGGCCAAGGAACTGAGCGGTGCGCCGCTGAGCGGGCGCGAACGGCAATTCGGGAAGAGCCTGCTGTATCTCTACGGAGTCTGCGGAATCAAATATGACGGATGGTACCCGCGGCTCGTCTACGGCGGCGTCGAACCGGAAGAGGATTACGTCATCGCGGACGTGCACACGGCGCCGACCGATGCCTCGGGCTTCCCCATCGGCTGGGTGTATCACGTCGGCACGGGACGCATCAATCTCGGCGTCATCGTGGCGCCCGCGGAGAACGGTTCGCCGACGGCCTTCGTCGCACCGATGATGAGTTTTCACGAGCACGTCACGACGAACTTCGAGCGCCTCACCGACGAGCAGTGGAAAGGAACGCTCGACCGCGGCGCGTTCCCGCGTCCCGTGTGGACCAACAACTGGCTGGCCGACGCGAGCGGACGGCGCAATCTGCCGGGTCCCTCGCTGCTCACCATGGTGACCTCGAGTGAAACACCGCCGCTTCCGCAGCTCATGGAGCTGCTTGAGAGCTATCCGAATCCGTTCAGCGGCAGCGGTGCGACAACGATCTCATTCGTTCTTCAGAAAGCGGCGAACGAGGCATCCCTCGCCGTGTACGACCTGGCAGGCCGGCGCGTGCGCACATTGCTGCAGCACGAGCTTCCGGCAGGCAACTACCTTGCACAATGGGACGGCCGCGATGACGCGGGCCGCGCATTGCCCTCGGGCAGCTATATGCTCGTCCTTGCGGCGTCCGGGCAACGGAGAAGCGATCTCGTCCTGCTCCTCCGTTGACCCCGTCTCCATTGTCGGAAAACCGCTCCCACCTCCGAGAGCGGTTTTTTTTACCCGTTGTGTTCTTCTGCGGGCGGTGCTATGTTACCACGTCGCATGGCTGATGAAAGGGAGGATCCGCTCCGCTGAAATCCGTCCCTCCCGCCGTGCGGCGGCAATGCATGTTCCTACCAGGAGGCCGCATGAGAACAATGGCGCAGATTCAGGACAGTCTTCGGACGGCGTCATCGAACATCCTCGACCTCACCGATGTCGAGATCGACAGCCTGTCCGCGCGGGACATCGAGCTGCTTCAGGAGGAATTCGGCACGCGGGTGCTGATGAAACTGCCACCGCGCGAGCAGGCGTTCATGGCCTGGCTGAAGCAGGAGGATCCGGGGATATACGAGGATCTCTGGGAAGACGACGATGATCTCCTCGTCTCGCTCTCGTTCCTGCCGTCCTTCCAGCAGGGGGGATCCGGCTTCGCCATCTGCGAACTGGCCTTCCACGATAATTATTACTTCACACGGAAGCATATCAAACCAACGGGTCTCGAGGCTGTCGCGGACATCCTCGCCCGCGCGGAGAGAGGCGAGGAGCTATCGATCGGGGAGGTGCTGATGTTCGAAATCATCCGCACACCCATCGACATCTGGCATTTCTGCCACCGATACGGCATTCCTCTCGACAAAGGCCGCACCGTAGTCAGGGAGCTGGTCCTGTACGAATGGATCGTGCATCTGAAGCGAAGCGAGGATCTGGCGGCCTATCTCGAGGGCTGAAGGGAATTTCGGCTCTCTGATATTTTTTTGCTTGACCTTATCTGGATCAAATCCTATGTTAACGTGACAGGACTGATCCATTCCCTTCGTGTGAAAGGATACCCCCCCTCCTTGCCTGGTTCCACGTCACATTAAAATATTTTTTCTCTTCACTTTTTTCAGGAGACCTCGTATGAAGAGATTTTCGATCGCATTTATCCTATTGTATGCACTGCTGATTTTCATAGATGCACAGGCACAGCAACAGCAAGTCGTTCACCTCGATGTTCCGAATTCCATCATACTTCCTGATGAATTTCGGAAAGACAGTCCGGCTGATATCACCGGACAGTGGTCGCTGGCCGCACCAATGCCGGCCGGAAAAACGTATCACACGATCGGATCTGCCGATGGTGTCATGTATGTGTTCGCCGGATTGAACGCATCGAGTCAATGGGATGTCACAAGTCTCATGTACGATCCAGCTTTAGACACATGGAGCCCAATTGCGAGCTTTCCACTCCCGAAATTCCTTTTCGGTCGTTCGGAGACCGTGAACGGCAAGATATACATTTTCGGTGGCGTTGAGAACTTCGGAAACAATTACAAAGCCATCAACGCAATGATTGAGTATGATCCCGCATCGGACTCATACACCCAGAAGACACCGATGCCTATCACTCAAACGTACCCGGGTTCAGCCGTGCTTAACGGAAAGATTTACCTGTTCGGGGGCAATGGATCAAGCGAGTCTGTCTACCAGACGACCGTCCAGGTCTATGATCCCGCGACGGATACCTGGTTTCGCGATACCGATTACCCTCGTAACGTGAAGTGGGTCGGCGCTACCACAGTCGGCAGCAGAATCGTGAGTACGGGCGGGTTCAATGTTACCTACAATCCAAGCCGGTATATAGCGGACACGTATGTCGGCGAGATCGTCGGTGGCAGTCTGCAATGGACCAAGAAAGCTGACGCGGGCATTGGTCCGGTGATCTTCCCTATCAGCGGTTCAGTCGGCGGTAAAGCTTACTTTGTGGGTGGTCGTCCGTCAGCAGATCAGAACGCGCCGTCCACCCAGCGTGGATTTGTCTACGATATCGACGCGGATACCTGGACTGAACTCCCAATCAAACCGACGGGGGTGCAGTACTATTCACAGGCTGCGGTGCTTTCCGACAAGCTGTATTATGCTGGAGGGTCCACGGCCTCTGGTGCGATCACCGCATCGGTCGAGTTTTATGATCCTTCCGCAGAATCCCAACCCAACGTGGTCCTCTCCGACGACAGCCTCAACGTCTGGGTCAAGCGCACAAACACTTATCAATACGCTTTCGCACTCAGAAATATCGGCGGCGCCCCGCTCGACTGGAGCAGCTCAGTCACTGGTGCGGACTGGCTGACGGTCGACATACCGAATGCCGGGACGATCCAGTCCGGCCAGCAGTCCGTGGTCATCTTCACGATCAATCCCAACGCGCTGAGCGAAGGCCAATACACGGGGGAAATAAAGATCGCTTCCAACGATCCCGACCACCCCGAGTTGATCTTCACGGTCAGCATCACGGTGCAGGAAGCGGATGTGGATGAGGATCTCAACGTGCTCGTCGAGCAATACACCGGCACCTGGTGCCAGTGGTGTCCCTACGGCGCGGATTCGCTTGCCGCGGTCGCGACCCGCAACGGCACGCGCATGGTGCGCACATCCTGGCACGACTCCGATCCGATGGAGATCGCCGAATGGAATGCGATGAACAGCTGGATCGGCGTGACCGCTTTCCCGACCGCCTCGATCAATCGCGTGCAATGGCCCGGAGAGACCGAAGTCCCGATCGACCGCATCATCTGGGGCAACCGCACGGAATATCTGATCCGCAACCAGCGCGCCCCGGTCGGAATCGAAATCAGCGAGAAGTCCTACGATCCGAACTCGAAAACCTACTCCTTCAAGGCGAAAGTGTTCTTCCATCAGGGCATGAACGCCGACCTGCGGCTGAATGCCGTCGTGACTGAGGATGATTTCAATTACCCGCAGAAACGAATCAACACCAGCACGGGCGTCATAGAGACCCTGAATCCTTACAGTCACAAGGCCGTCGTCCGCGGCATCTGGCCTGATATCCGCGGCTACAAGCTCTCACTGGCCAACAGCTTCGCCTCGCAGAGCGAGATCGAACAGGTTTTCACTTTCACCTCGCCGCATATCAACGCCGACAATGCGCATCTGAACGTGTACGTGCACACGATCAACCCGGGCGATCGTCCCGGTGTCGTGCATCAGGCGGTGACGGAGCCGTTGTTCCTTGGTGTGACGGATGTGGATGCGGTTCCCGCGGTGTCGAACTTCGCGCTGCGGCAGAACTATCCCAATCCGTTCAATCCCTCGACCAACGTCACCTTCGACGTGCCGACGCAGTCGCATGTGCGCATCACGCTGCATGACGGCCTCGGCCGCATGCTCGGCAACCTCATCGACGGCAATTACGAGCCGGGTTCGCACACCTTCGTCTTCGACGGAGCGAACCTGCAGTCCGGCACCTACTACATGACCATGACCGCGGGCGACCTCGTCCAGACGCGCAGCATGACCCTCGTCAAGTAGCCTCCGTCGGGCCGCTTCGCGGCCCTCCGGCGGCGCTTTAGGCTATAGGCTATAGGCTATAGGCTTTTGGCCCACGAAAAACACGACGCCCCGGGTGTTTACCCCGGGGCGTTGTCTTCCTCGCCGCCGCAGACGGTAGCCAACAGCCAACAGCCAACAGCGCCGCCGCAGGCGGCAGCCTACAGCCAACAGCCAACAGCGCCGCCGCAGGCGGCAGCCTACAGCCTACAGCTTATAGCCTACAGCGCCGCCGGAGGCGGCAGCAGGCGGCAGCAGGCGGCCGAAGACGGCTAGTCGTTGAGCAGAAGATCGATCAGACGGTCCAGATCGTCGTCGGAGTAGAATTCGAAGCTTATGCTGCCCTTGCCATCCTTGCCGGCGGTGATGTGCACCTTGGTGCCGTAGATGGGATGGAGCCGGCGGCTGAGTTCCTCGAGATGGGGGGAGGTTTGCACGGCGGGGGATTTGCGCCGTGGCGGGGGCGTGACGGCGGGTTTCCGGTAGATGGCGTTGACGAGTTCCTCGACCTTGCGGACCGAGAGATCGTCGCGCACGATCCGCTGCCACATGCGCAGCTGGGCGGTCTCGTCCGGCAGATTGATCAGCGCGCGGGCATGTCCCATGCTGATTTCGCTTTTCTGCAGACTGCCCAGGATTTTCTTCGGGAGCTTGAGCAGGCGGATGAAGTTCACGATCGTGCTGCGGTCCTTGCCCACCCGCTGCGCGATCTGCTCGGGGGTGTGGCCGTAATCCTCGACCAGCTGCTGATAGGATGTCGCGATTTCGACCGGATTCAGAGTCTTGCGTTGGATGTTTTCGATCAGGGCCAGCTCGATCATCTCCTCGGCGGTGTCGACCCTGCGGATGTACGCCGGGATGTACTCGATACCGGCCTGCCGGCAGGCGCGCACCCGCCGCTCGCCGGAGATGAGCTGGAATTTCCCTTCGTGTCGCCGCACGGTGACGGGCTGGATGAGTCCGTTTTCCCGGATACTCTGGGCGAGTTCGAGCAGATCCTGCGGATCGAAATCGATGCGGGGCTGATATGGATTGGGATCGATTTTGGCGACCTCCACGTGCATGAGCACTTCCGTGGCGATGCCGTCGTCGCGGGTCTCCTCCGTCGGCACGATGCTGACGGGTTCCTCGGGCTTTTCCGCGGGGCGGATCAGCGCGCCGAGTCCCTTTCCCAGTACCGCTTTCTGTTTCGTCACTACACTCCGTCCGTGTTATTGCAGGGGATCGCCGGCCGTGTCGAGGGAAGCGCCAGGCCGCGGCTGCGTCCGACCGAGCCGGAACGCGTCCTTGCCGAGCGCGATTTCCTGCGCCAGGTCGATGTAATTCTGTGTTCCCACCGACAGGGCGTCGTAGAGGATGACGGGTTTGCCGAAGCTTGGCGCCTCGCTCAGCCGAACGTTGCGGCTGATGATGGTATCGAAGACCTTCTCGCCGAAGTAGTTGCGGACCTCCTCGGCCACCTGCTTCGAGAGCCGCAGGCGGGTGTCGAACATCGTGAGCAGTACGCCCTCGATGTCCAGGCCCGGATTGAGGTGCTGCCGCACGATGTTGATCGTGTTGAGGAGCTTGCCGAGCCCCTCGAGCGCGTAGTATTCGCACTGCACGGGGATGAGCACGGAATCGGAAGCGGAGAGGGAGTTGAGCGTCAGCAGTCCCAGCGAGGGCGGACAGTCGATGATGACATAATCGTAGCGGTCGCGCAACTGCTGCAGAGCGTGCTTGAGCACGAATTCGCGCTGCGGCGTGTCGATCAGCTCGATCTCGGCGCCGACGAGGTTGATATGCGAGGGAATGATTTCCAGAAAGGGCAGCATCGTGGGCTGCACGCCTTCGGGAGCGGGCCGCCTGTCGATCAGGATTTCGTAGATGGTCAGCAGCGCGTCGTTGACATCCACCCCCACCCCGCTCGAGGCGTTGGCCTGAGGGTCGATGTCGACGAGCAGGGTTCTGTACTCCGCGACGGCGAGACTGGCGGCGAGATTCACCGATGTGGTGGTCTTCCCGACCCCGCCTTTCTGATTGGCTACAGCTATGATTCTCGACATAAACTCACTTGTGAACTCCGACGCCTACGGCGCGGCGGAGAGTGTTTCGTCAATCCACTTCAGATACGGGGCGGAACCGTCGGTGATGCCCGTGCAGATGATTTCAGGCAACTCGTACGAATGCAGTTCACGCACGCGGGCTTCGAGCCGGGCGAACATCGAATGTCGCGTCTTGCAGATGAGGAGATGTTCCTCGTCCTCATGCACCTCACCCTTCCAGCGATAGACGGAGCGGACTGACGGGAGCACGGTGCAGCAGGCAGCGAGGTTTTCCGCCACCACGGTGCGCGCGATCGCGGACGCCTCCTCCAGGGAACCCGCCGTGATCCAGACGATGCAGTATGTCGCGGTCGGTTCCGACATATCGTACAAATATGCTTCCATCGAAGCTGAGAAGCAATCGGAACGAGCACGAGCACGTAGGGCGAGCACGTAGGGCGAGCACGAGCACGTTTTACGAGCACGAGCACGTTTTACGAGCACGAGCACGAGTACGAGCACGTTTTACGAGCACGAGCACGAGTACGAGCCTGGGACCGGCGCGCTCCAGCGCGCCGTTTTCGAGCACGAGCACGAGCACGAGCACGTGTACGAGCCTGGGAGCGGCGCACGCCAGTGCGCCGTCTTCGAACATGGGTACTAACTTGGCTTCGACGCACTGGCGTGCGTCGTCCCCAGGTTCCTTGTTCTCATTGCTCGAAGAGGGCGCACTGGCGTGCGCCGCCCCCAGGATCGTCCTGGTAAAACGTGCTCGTCCAACGTTCTCATTGCTCG
>CAZWNO010000124.1:0-11184 GCA_964635845.1 uncultured Chromatiales bacterium | reverse complement strand
AGACTTTCACTTGCTTGATGAAGCGGCGGGCTTGTGCGATGGTGGTTATCATGTCTTCACCCCTCAGGCGTGAGCAAGCGGTATGTGAACTCGTGAAACTGTTTGCCATCCTCGATAATGATCCTGAACTCACCCTCAGTCCTGGTTGTGCTCGCGCACCCATATCCCGGGAAACTCCACTCGTGCCCTCCGGCGAACTATTCGGAATTTCCGGGCAGTTGCCTCCGGGGTCAGTTCGATTTATTTGCGAACTTTTGTTGTGAAGCTGTCCACGCAGGATTTCAGTCCGGCGGAGACCGATGTCCATTGCGTTTCTGTCGCGGCTGCAGTGACGAGGTACATCTTGCCTTCCGTGTGGATGGCTCGCGCGTACCAATGCAATTCCCGCTCCTGCATACTTCCAGTGTATTCCCAGGCAATCTCCGTGTCGCTCCGCTTCTCGTCAACAATCCGAAGGCCATACTCTTCGAACTGCTGCTGACTCAGGGCGATATAATCGTCCAGGTCGCCATCATACGGTTGAATCTGTACGTTGACATTCGGAGCGAATCCATCCGTCGGGGGGAGGTACATCGTCATGGGTTGATACGGCACATCGTCCGACACCGCCTCAAGCGGCATGATCGAAAATCCGCTGGCCTCGAAGTGCAATCGGGACTGCGCGTTTGCCGCCATTAATGAAAAGGAAAGGAAAGACACGATGGCGATGAGTCGAAAGGATTTCACGGCGCATTCCTTTAATCGGTTGAATCTGCAGGTTGTGAACGATAGAATGTATTCCTTCACGCCCTTTTCCGCAATGGTGGGTACCATTGATCACGATTTTCCCGGGCGATACCTCGCCTCTGGTTTCGAGCCGATGTCGGTGACGTCAGCCGGCAGGGATGCAGCAGGTTTCTACCCTCCCGGACATCCCCTGCATGCCGGCATGCGCATCGGATCGCCCCGGCGATGCGGCCGGCACCCACGACCAGCTTCCCTTCCGATCAGATATCAGTAGACGATACAATTGCTCCGCCGTCACCCGGGCTGGGGAAGGTCTGGACGGTGTGTCCTCCTCCCCGGCGCTTGCCTAACGCGAGGCAGTGGTCGCGCGGATCTTCGCGCCGGAGAGGGGTCCGCCGAGCGCGGCGCTGACGTAACAGACGTCGAAGGCGCCTGCGGTCAGTGGGAGAAAGCCCCAGACGATCGAGACGATGCCGAGCGTGTGCTCGCGGAACGCGAAGCCGAGGATGATGAAGCCGACGCCGGCGATGACGCGGAAGGTGCGGCCGGCGGGACTATTGATGAAACGGCCGAAACCGGATTGATTGAATGACTGGCTGATCTGGGACATGAGGACTTCCTGTTGAGGTGGTTGGAGAATCGATGCAATGATGGCGGAGGAGAATGGTCCCTCGATACGCGGCGCCTGAAGGGCGCCGCTACTCGGGATGACGAGGTGAAGCCGGTCCCTCGTTCCCGGGCTTTCCGGGTGTCCCATATCTCGCCTTCTACCCTTCTCCCCCTCTGTCCTCCTACCCCCGCTTCGGACGATACATATGAGTACTATGTCCGAAATACGCCTCCGCGGCTTCCATCACCGTTTCCGACAGGGTCGGGTGCGGATGGATCGACAGCGCGACGTCCTTGACAGAGGCGGCCATCTCGATGGCGAGGACGCCCTCGGCGATGAGTTCGCCGGCGCCCGGACCCGCGATGCCGATACCGAGAATCCGCTGTGTCTCGGGATCCGCGATGATCTTGGTGACACCGTCGTACCGGTCGAGCGTGGTGGCGCGGCCGGATGCCGCCCAGGGGAAACGCGCGACTTCGACCTTGCGTCCCTGTGCCTTCGCTTCGGTTTCGGTGAGTCCCGCCCAGGCGATTTCGGGATCGGTGAAGACGACGGCGGGGATGGCCATGGGCTCGAAGACGGTTTTCCTCCCCGCGATGGCATCCACCGCCACGCGGGCTTCGTGCGAGGCCTTGTGCGCGAGCATCGGATCGCCGGTGATGTCGCCGATGGCGAAAATGTGCTCTTCGGCCGTGCGCCGCTGGGGATCGACGACGATGAAGCCGCGCTCGCTCACGGCGACACGCGTGTGCTCGAGACCGAAGCCCTGCGTGTTGGGCTTGCGTCCGACCGAAACCAATGCCTTGTCGAAGATCATCGTCTGCTCGCCCTCGGCGTTCTGCAACGTGACCTTGAGGCCGTTTTTCTGCTCCTTGACCTCCTGCACTTTCGTGCTGAGAAGGATGGCTTCGAACTGCGTTTCAAGCCGCTTCTTCAGGTGATTGACCATGTCGCGGTCGGCGCCGGGAAGGAGCCCGGCCGTCATTTCCACGACGGTGACCTTCGAACCGAGTGCGGCGTAGACCGTGGCCATCTCGAGACCGATGTACCCGCCGCCGATGACGAGCAGCTTTGGCGGAACGTCCGCGAGTTCGAGCGCGGCGGTGGAATCCATCACACGCGGCGATCCCTCGGGCAGACCGGGAATCGTCGCGGGACGCGAGCCGGTGGCAATGATGGCATTGCGGAATTTCACCTCCGTTGTTCCGCCATCGACGAGCGCGACGTCGAGCGTCGTGCTGTCGCGGAAGGCGGCCCAGCCGCGCAGGTACGTGATCTTGCGCACGGTGGAGAGCTGGCCGAGTCCGCCGGTGAGCTTGCCGACGACGTCGTCCTTGAACTTGCGCAGCCTGTCGATGTCGATCTTCGGTTCGCCGAACGATACTCCCCAGGCCGCGGCGTGCCGCGCTTCGTTGATGAGCTTCGCCACATGCAGCAGCGCCTTCGAGGGAATGCAGCCGCGGTAGAGGCACACGCCGCCGGGATTGATCTCCGCGTCGACGAGCGTCACGTTCATTCCGAGGTCCGCCGCGTAAAACGCCGCCGCGTATCCCCCCGGGCCCCCGCCGAGGACGACAAGGTCTGTTGAATTCGTCTCTGACATGTATGTACTCCGATGTTAATCAAGTTCGGTGCTCGGGGCTACTTTGGCTGTTGGCCGTTGGCCGTTGGCTTTCTGCCAACTGCCAAAAGCCAAAAGCCAAGGTGGCGCTGTTCCGCGAACGTCGGTAGTTGCTACGAATCCAGCGCCATCAGCAAGGGCTCCTCCAGCGCCTCCGCTATCCAGCGCACGAAGCGCGCCGCGTCGGCGCCGTCGATGATGCGATGGTCGTAGGTGAGGGAGAGCGGAAGCATGAGCCGGGGCTGGAAGGCGCCGTCGATGTACACAGGTTCGATGGCGGAACGCGACATGCCGAGGATGGCGACTTCGGGCGAATTGATGATCGGCGTGAAAGTCGTGCCGCCGATGCCGCCGAGATTGGTGATGGTGAAGGTCGAACCCTGCATTTCGTCGGGCATGATTTTCTTCGCACGCGCTTTCTCGGCCAGCTCCTGCATCTCGCGCGATATTTCGAGGATGTTCTTTCTGTCCGCGTCGCGCACGACCGGGACGAGGAGTCCCCGTTCGGTGTCGACCGCAACGCCGAGATGCACGTAGTTCTTGTAGATGATCTCACCACTCGCCATGTCGATCGAGGTGTTGAACTGCGGGAATTTCCGCAGCGCCGCGGCGGCGACTTTCATCGCGATGGCGGTGACGGTGAGCTTCACGCCCGCGCGCTCGGCTTTCTTCGCCCAGGATTTCCGCAGTTCCTCGAGACGTGTGACGTCGGCCTTGTCGTGCTGCGTGACCGTGGGGATGGCGCCGGAGATTTCCATGCGTTCGGCGGTCATGCGGCGGACCTTGCTCATCGGCTCGCGCGTGATTTCTCCCCAGACGGAGAAATCGGGGAGCGCGGGACGCAATGTGCCCGCGACAACCGCGCCACCCGCCGCGGATGCCGCGCCGGAGGTGAAGACCGACTTCACATATTTCTTGACATCCTCCTCCGAAATGCGTCCCCCCGCGCCGCTGCCCTTCACCTCGGTGATGTCCACACCGAGTTCACGTGCGAACATGCGCACGCTCGGCGCCGCGGGCACCGGCACGCCCTCGCGCGGTGTCGGCGCGGGCGGGGGAGCCATGACGTTCTGGGGAATGGAGCGGCGGAGCGAGGCAGACATCGCGTCGTCCCGAGCAGCGGCGGCAGCCGGTTTGTCATCCCGAGTAGCGGCGGCAGCCGGAGGCTGACGACGCGTATCGAGGGACTGTCCGTCGGCTTCCACGTCCCTCGATACGTCCGCCTGCGGCGGACTACTCGGGATGACGGTGGCGCTGTCCGCCTGCGGCGGACTACTCGGGATGACGGTGGTGCTGTCCGCCGCATTCCCCTCTTCACCTTTTGACCCTTTGACTTCTTGACCTTTTGACCCTTCCTCCACCACAACGATCACCGCCCCCACCTTGGCCTTCTTCCCCTCCTCCACATTTATCTTCACGACCTTTCCCGCAACGGGTGACGGCACGTCGAAGGACGCCTTGTCGGTCTCCAGTTCCAGCAGCGGCTGATCGACGGCGACGGTATCGCCGATCGCGACCAGCACCTTGACGACATCACCCGCGGTGATGTTCTCACCGAGTTCGGGCAGCTTGATTTCCGTAGGCATGTGCGACCTTTATCAAGAATTCATGGGATTCGGTTTGTCCGGATCGATACCGAGATCCTTCATCGCACGCGCGACGACTTTCGGATCGATCATCTCCTTGTTGCGCAGGTGCGAGAGCACGCCGAGCGTGATGAAGCGCGCGTCGACTTCGAAGAAGTCCCGCAGCTGCGCGCGTCCTTCGCTGCGGCCGAAGCCGTCGGTACCGAGCGAGATCAGTCCGCCCGGCGTCCAGCGGCAGATCGTGTCGGGCAGGGCCTTGACGTAATCCGTCGCTGCGACGATCGCGCCCTTCGCGTTCGCGAGCTGCTGCGTGACATAGGGCACGCGCGGGGTTTCGGTGGGATGCATGCGGTTCCAGCGCTCGACCTCGAGTCCGTCGTTGTGCAGCTGCTTGTAGCTGGTCGCGCTCCATACGTTGGTCGCCACGCCGTACTTTTCCTCGAGCATCTCGCGCGCCTTTAGCGCCTCGTTGAGGATGCTGCCGTTGGCCATGATGTCGGCGTTGAGTTTGGCGTTCTTCACCTCGGTCGGACGGAACAGGTAGAGTCCCTTGAGGATGCCTTCCTTTACATGCGCGCCTTCGGGCATGCGCGGCTGGGCGTAGTTCTCGTTGAGCACGGTCATGTAGTAGAAAATTCTTTCATGCTCTTCGAACATGCGCCGCATTCCATCGCGGAGGATCACCGCCACTTCGAAGGCGAATGCCGGGTCGTAGGTGACGAGGTTCGGCACGGGATAGGCGAGCAGATGGCTGTTGCCATCCTGATGCTGTAATCCCTCGCCGGCGAGTGTGGTGCGTCCCGCCGTGCCGCCGATCATGAAGCCGCGCGCCTGCATGTCGGCCGCGGCCCACACGAGGTCGCCGATGCGCTGCATGCCGAACATCGAATAGTAGATGAAGAACGGAATCATCGGAATGCCGTGCGTGGCGTAGGCGGTGCCGGCGGCGATGAAGCTCGCCATCGAACCCGCTTCGGTGATGCCTTCCTCGAGGATCTGTCCGTTGATCGCTTCCTTGTAGAAGAGCAGCGAGGCCGAATCGACGGGCTCGTAGAGCTGACCGACGTGGGAGTAGATGCCGACCTGGCGGAACAGCGCTTCCATGCCGAAAGTGCGGGCCTCGTCGGGCACGATGGGCACGATGTACTTGCCGAGCTGCTTGTCCTTGAGCAGCAGCGTGAGCATGCGCACGAAAGCCATGGTGGTGGAGACCTCGCGTCCGTCGGTGCCGTCGTAGAATTCCTGGAACAGCGCTTCGTCGGGCGTGGCGTGTTTCATCACGTTCGTGTTGCGCATGGGCACGGCGCCGCCCAGCGCCTTGCGGCGCTCGTTGAGATAGACGATTTCCCGGCTGTCCGGCTCCGGCTTGTAGAAGGGCGCATCGGCGACTTCGTCGTCCGAAATCGGGATGTTGAAGCGCGTGCGGAAGACCTTCAGCTCGTCCTCGTTCATTTTTTTCTGCTGATGCGTGACGTTCTTCCCCTCGCCGGCCTCACCGAGTCCGTAGCCCTTGATCGTGCGGGCGAGAATGACCGTCGGCGCGTCCTTCGTCTCCACCGCGGCCTTGAAGGCGGCGAAGACCTTCTCCGGGTCGTGTCCGCCGAGGCGCAGGCGCTGCAGGCGTTCGTCGCTGTAGTGTTCGACGAGCTTGAGCAGGCGCGGATCCGAGCCGAAGAAATGATTCCGGATATACGCGCCCGATTCCACCGCATACTTCTGGCGGTCGCCGTCGGTGACCTCGCCCATGCGTTTGACGAGCACGCCATCGTGATCCTTCTCGAGCAGGGCGTCCCAGTCCGAGCCCCAGATCACCTTGATCACGTTCCATCCCGCGCCGCGGAAATTGCGCTCGAGTTCCTGGATGATGTTGCCGTTGCCGCGGACGGGACCGTCGAGCCGCTGCAGGTTGGCGTTGATGACGAAGATGAGGTTGTCCAGTTTCGTGCGGGCTGCGAGGGAGATGGCGCCGAGCGTCTCGGGTTCGTCGGTCTCGCCGTCGCCGAGGAAGGCCCAGACCTTCTCGCCGTGGTCGGGCTTGAGACCGCGGTCTTCGAGGTAGCGGTTGAAGCGCGCCTGGTAGATGGCCATGATCGGCCCCAGCCCCATCGACACGGTCGGGAATTCCCAGAAGCCCGGCATCAGCCAGGGATGCGGGTAGGACGAGAGTCCGCCGCCCTCGGCCTGCTCCTGCCGGAAATTCTGCAGCTGCTGTTCGCTGAGCCGTCCCTCGAGAAACGCGCGCGCGTAAATGCCGGGCGACGCGTGTCCCTGGAAATAGACCTGGTCGCCGCTGAAGCCGTCCTTGCCGCGGGCCTTGAAAAAGTGGTTGAACGCCACCTCGTACAGTGTGGCCGCCGAGGCGTAGGTGGAGATATGTCCGCCGATGCCCGGCAGCTTGCGGTTGGCGCGCACGACCATGGCCATGGCGTTCCAGCGGATGAGGCTCTTGATGCGGCGTTCCAGCGTGCGGCTGCCCGGATACGCGGGCTGCGCGTCGGCCGGAATGGAGTTGATGTACGGCGTGTTCGCGGTGAAGGGCATGCGCACGCCGTTCTTGTATGCGTGCAGCTGGAGGTCCTGCAGGAGACGCTGCACGCGCTCCTGTCCGCCGTTGGCGAGGACGTACTCCAGCGAGGCGATCCACTCTTCCGTCTCGATCGCCTCGAGTGCTTTTTTATCCATGTCAGTCATTGGGAGATGCCTTTTGATAGATCAAACGTCTGAGTAACGGCTATCAAAGGGATAACATGCGCGCGGGGGGGAAAGTTCGCGCCGCGCTTCGAGCCGCGCTTCGCGCGGCGATGTAGGATGTAGGATGTAGGACACCGCGCTTCGAGCCATGCTTCGCGCGGCGATGTAGGATTTAGGATGTAGGACGTAGGACGCCGCGCTTCGCGCGGCCACGGGAGGCTGGAGGTGAAAGCGTGATCACCGTCACCCCGAGTAGCGGCACCCCGAAGGGGCGGCGCGCGGCGTGCGTTACCCGCGCCCTCGATGTGAAACGGATTTCCCTACCTTTTTCGGTGAACGTTTTGCATGAGTGGAAGAATTTCCATCCGCCGCATCGGGGCTTTTCCCGAGTGCCCGGGATACATACATGTCCACAGCCTGCAGGATGACATCGTTGATGCTTTCGTGCTCGAGCTTTGCCAGATCGGCCACGGATCGATGGAGCTTCTCCGGCATTCTCACGACAAATTTCCCGGAGTACGGTTTATCCGGCTCGTCCCCTTGTTCCTTGCAGAACTCAAGGTAGTCATCGATCGAATCGCGGAAGGCTTTCTCGATTTCGTTCACGGTTCGTCCCTGGAAAGTGATCACATCTCGCGTCCCGAGAACTTCGCCGTGGAAAGTCCTTGCATCGTCGATGTACTCCACTTTCCCTCGATATCCTTTGTATGAAAGCATGTTCACTCTCCAGGAATTACTGTTGTGTGGACCATCGAACGGCGGTCCCTTGCGGAAATGGCCGCCGCACATTCTCGTTCAAGGGAGCACTCCTGCTTCCTCCAGAAACCGCCGCAATGATGCGGCCTGCCCGCGGTCCGTGATCCGCTCCGGGTGGGATCGATGAAACTCAGCCTTCACTCCATTCAATGCGACACGCACTCTCGATCCCCGTCCTTCTGTGATCGTGGCACCAAGCCCGCTGAGCAGGTTTTCGATATCCAACCAGCTAATGTCGGATCTGACCGGCCTCTCGAAAACAGTGGCGAGCGTGTTCTTTTGCTTAGTGTTCACGACCATCCCGAACAATCACGATTACGTTTGATACTAATTTATGATACTGTCCGCACGTTTTCAAGCCCCTTGTCATTCTTGCGTGGATTTTCTTGTGGAATTATTTCCGTGCCGTCGTGGCCGCGTTTCGGGCAGACGTCGGCTACTCGTGTTGACGAAGTGATGTTCGCGGTCCATCGCGGAGATTATGACATTGTCGCGATTATGGCCTGCGCGGCAGCACTCAGCCGTAAGCGACCGGCTGCAGCGTGTTGCTTACGGCTTTCTGCTGGAGTCAATAGTTCCATTTCCGGACATTTTCGGATTATTTTTTTTCTGAACTCATTGCTATTGGTCTGTCTATCAACGAAGTTTGGGCTATATGTAAGACATCCCCATTCTCGAGAAGGATCGGATTCATGAAATGAAGACGTGAAATCATTGGAACGTCCGCATAGCCGCGTGTGGCGTGAAGCACGTGCACCTGATAGCGTAGGACACCATTCGGCCGGGACAAGCATGGAGGTGATTATGAGTGGTATTATCAATATTGGGATCGCATCCCGTCTGTCGTTGATGATCGCCGCGGCAGGAATGCAATTTTTCCTCTGTCACGGTTTGACGGCCCAAACACCTAACTACTTTCCGCATGCGGTGGGGGATACGTGGGAATATGAAGAGTATGATCCTTCGAATGGTAGCACAAGCTTTTGGCGCAGTAAACTCGTCGAAGCCACGCAGCGGTATGACGGGAAATATGAGTTGCGTTATGATAACAACCTCCACCCATCATATCTGTATGACTCGACTGGCTATTTGTACCATTACAGTGCTGGCGTTCTACTCATGAATTTCAATGCGACACCTGGCGAAAGTTGGGGGTACGATTTTGCCCCAAGAATACTGGATTCCATCTATTACAGCGATGCGCTGGGTTTGACCAAACGTATATGGGAGTATTCAGAATGGACTGTCGCCACTGATTCCACGAAATCAGCTTCCGTGAAGTATGCTGAAGGATTTGGTCTCATATCCGTTATTCCGACGGCATGGTGGGAAAAACGGCGTGTCCTCCGAGGTGCGCTCATTTCTGGGATAAATTATGGTGTCACACTAGAAGCGGAAAACGTCTCATCCAGGAATCTCGGCACACATTCCCTCGGGCAAAATTTCCCGAATCCGTTTTCCACATATACGCATATCCCCATCCTGTGCGATGGCGGAGAGGCAGAATTCGCGCTCGAGGTGTTGGACGGTCTGGGTCGTCGGGTGCGTAGTTTCGTCGTACAGCATTCCGGAGTATCCAAACAGACTGTTCTTTGGGATGGATTGGACGAGCTCGGCCGAACCGTTCCCGATGGCCTGTACCATTGTGTACTGTTCGGACAAGGCAGTGTAGAAGTGCTTGAATTGATCAAATTGAATCGGTAACGAATCAGCGGGGTAGCATCTATGACGGCGTCGGCGATCCGGTCCATAGGGAAATCACCACGAACGGCACGGGAGTGTATGTCCTCCATCATCCATCGAGCGGGAATAACAACATCGTCGAGACCGCTGATGGAAAGTGGGACTGGGCACTGGATTGTACGACACCCAATCCATGGAATCCGTCCGAAAATGCAAGTATCTGGCATCAGACGGATCCGAATCCCGTCGCGGGACTGAACGAGCTTGAACGATACAAGACGTTTCGATCAGGCGCCTGTCCCGCGACGTTTGACGATTACACCGGCGAGGAAATCGGCGATGACGAGGATGCCTTCAAGATCGGGTATAACGAATTGTACTCTCCGTGGAGCAACCCGCGGTCGCGGTCGACAGGAATTGCTGTGCAACTTCTCTCGATGATCGGAGGCGATGCGACGGTGCGATTCTTCTTTTCGAATCCCGAGGATGCGCCGCCCGCGAAGCCCTACAGGCTCGTCTCGTCGTGGTCTCCGGCGGATTGTGATCCGGTAGTCGACCTTTCGTGGACGGCGGGCACCGAGCCTGATATGACCGACGCGGGCGACCCGGGCAGCTATCGCGTCTGGCGCTCGATGAACGGCGCGGACTTCACGCCGGTGGCGATGGTTACCCACCCGACCACGACGTGTAGCGATGACCTGGCCACCCAGGCGGTCGGCGTTGGGACCCTCGAATACCGGATCTCGGCGGTCGACAACACTGATGCCGAATCTGTCCGCTCCGAGAGCATTCCGCTTGGACTGATTGGCGCCGGGACGATGCCCGCGAGCACGACGAGCACGGAGGTCGGAAAATATCATTCTGAATGGTGGCTCGGTAGTTTGTTCGGGTATGGGTAATATCCATCTGGACAATCCCTTGGGATTTACCGGTTCGGGCGTTCTTATAACGCCACGGTGCACATCGCGGATGAATTCGTCATTCCAGCAGGATCGTCGATCACGATACAGGACGGAGCGGACATCTCATTCGAGCCGGGTGCGTCAAGCTTGATCGTAGTGCTCGGCAACCTTCTGCACACGTGCAATGATTGTACCGTGCACTACCGTGATATTGCGGAGATTCGGGTTGGAGAACAGGGCTTGCTCAGCTATGATGGAAAAATGATGGTCCAGGAACTCCTGGATATCAATGTTTGGGATCTCGGTGCGCTCTCGATCAGTGGTGAGGATCGAAATAATCCTAGCACCCTTCAGTTTCACTCAGGTGCGGAACTAAATTCTGAGCGTCCATTCAGTTGCTCGAACGCAATACTTGAGGGTATACCACTGCAGCCATCCGGAAATGAGGAGTGGGAAGGGATTCTCGCGAGCGGTCCGGAAGCACGGTTGGATATCGAGTTCACACTTATCAAGGACATCCACTGCGACCCGGTGTGGAGCGGTACGGGAGTCCATCTCTACCAGGCATCGAACACCGAGAATCGGATCCACTACACGCAGATCCTACGC
>CAZWNO010000123.1:0-11201 GCA_964635845.1 uncultured Chromatiales bacterium | reverse complement strand
TCTGTCATCCGTTTTCCGTTATGCCGTATCGGTGGAGAACCATTTCAGTTCAAGGTCATCGGCAACGGCAGCCAGTTCCTGCATGATCCGGGCGCATTCCTTGATGGAAGTGTTTTCGAGATCGAAGGTGGCAATCAGAACGACGGTGGAATCCTCGAGCAACGCGCAGCGAGTGTAGTGAAGTGAGGAATTGAGGCGGAGGAGATAGGTCAGATCGACCTGTTCGTTCAGCGCTCCCACTGACGTATACAGGACTCCCATGTCCTCTTCTCCGAAGCGGTCCACTTTTCCGTAAATGTGCTGACTGCGCTTTCCGGGCGTCGGGATCGAGATGGCCGACACCGCGCCTGCGCGGGAGTACTCCCCGGTCGAGAGCAGGGCGACCTGCTGCATCATCTCGTGGATGGTCATGTCAGTGAACGACGACGAGGTTGATGGGCGTGTTCGGCGCGGCGGGATTCCCGGCGACGGGATCCTGGCTGATCACGGTGTTGGGCAGGTACTCGTTGCTCTCCCTGTGGATGACCGAACCCAGCCGCAGACCGCTCTGCAACAGGCGTTCCTGGGCTTCGTCGAGACTGAAGCCGATGACATAGGGAATGGTGATGTCGATGATCGCCCCGCCGCTGACGGTGATCTCGATCATCATGTTCTTGCGCACCGGTTTCCCCGCCGGCACGTTCTGCGCGACGATGGTCTCGGCAGGCAGTTCCGACGCCGCGTACGTGACCATGCCGAGCCGTAGGTTCATCTGCTCGAGCGTGATCCTCGCGTCGCGAAGCGAGCGTCCGCGGAGGTTCGGCATCGTGATGCGCTCCTCCCCGCCACTGACCGAGAGATACACGTTGCGACCCTGTCGCACGACCGATCCCGCCGGCGGATTCTGGTACACGACGTTTCCGGGCGCGATCTTCGGATGCGGCACGGTATCGTGTATCTGCGGCTCGAGTCCCGCCTCGAGCAGGATGTCCGCTGCCGTACCCGCTCTCTTCCCCATCACGTCGGGAATCGTGATTTCGCCGCGTGAATGCACGAGCAGGGGCATCACAGCGGTGTCCATGACGAAGACGAAGATGAAGACGCTCGACACAACGATGTAGATCTTGATGGCGAGCCGGGATGTGAGTTTTTCTTTCAGCGACATGGCGATGATTGATCGGTGTAGCGTCGTAAGTTAAAGCGAACGCGCGCACCGCACAAGACAGGACGTCCGGAGGGACGTCGGTTGGCATCGTGTATGACATCCGAAGATGTTATGTTTGTGTGATACAATTCGCTGGAGCCAGTCTTGCACGCACCATCAATCCGTCTCTGTCTCGCGCTCCTTTCGCTCGTGCTCATGTGCCTCGCTCATGCCGGCCCGTCGGCTCTCGCGCAGGAGACCGGGGGCAGGGATTGCTTTGCGCTGGAGGGTCCGCCGGAGCACTTCTTCGGGCAGATCGAACAGAGCACCACCGCCGAACACACCTTCGCGTTCCGGAACAACTGTGCCGATACCGTGGAGATCGGTTCGGCGCGGGCGAGCTGCGGCTGCACCGCGACCGTCATTTCCGCCCGCGTGATTCCGCCCGGCGGCGAGGCGAAGGTGCTCGTGAAATTCACGCCGCCGCGCGGCGCGCGCGACAGGGTCTCGAAAACCGTCAGCGTCTATCTCAAGGACGCCGCTGAAGCGCACACCGTGCTGCGCATCTCCGCGAGGATACGGACGGACATCAATGTCGAACCTTCGTATATCCAGCTCACCGGCGCGACCGCGGGCACTCCCATCAGCACGACTTCCCGCGTTACGAATACGACGGACAGGCCGATCATGGTCACGACGACAGGGGTCAGCCTGACCGCGTATCGCGATCCGGACGGAAGCGGGAAGATGCGGACGATGCCGCTGAACGGTGGAACGGTCTCGCCCGCTGCGCTCAGCCTCGCACCGGGCGAGAGCGGAACGCTGACAATCACTTTCACGCCGGAATTCGCGGGACAGGTCAACGGTTCGGTCGGACTGCAGATCGGTCCGAACGCGTCCGTGATCTATCTGTTCGCAGTGGTGGGCGAGGCCTCGCCCGAGAAATAAGTCATCGTCGTCTGGAACATAAACGGGATTTCCATGCTCCTTACAGCCATAGATTTTCGCAGCCTCTCCCGGTACGCGCTGATCATTCTGCCGCTGTTTACCGTCTCCTGCAGCGCTCAGCAGAAAAGCGGTCCCTGCCTGCAGATCGAAGGAAACGCGACGCATTCCTTCGGCAGCATCACCCACGGCGAACAGCCCGAGCACCGCTTCGTGCTGCGCAATACCTGTGACGACACCGTACGCATCAGCAGCGTCAAGGCGAGCTGCGGCTGCACCGCCGCCGTGGTTTCGGGAAGCACGCTGCCGCCGGGCGGTACCGCGTCGGTGGACGTCAAATTCCTGCCCCCCCGCTCCACGAACGGTCACACGAGCAAGACGATCTCCGTCTACACCGAAGGAGACCGTCAGAAGCAGTATCTCCTGCGCATCGAGGCGGACATCCGATCGTCCTTCACCGCCGCGCCCGAGAAAATCGAAATGGATACGTTGATCACGCGCAACGTCGCCACGGCAACGCTGCGGCTGACCAACTCCTCGAAGGACACGCAGCGCATCACGCAGCTGCAGGGAGCACTCGCGGTGGAATACCGCGGCTATGACGGCAAGGCGCCGCCGGAAGTCATTCCCCTCGAGGGAGTGCAGGCATTTCCGCCAGAATTCACCCTCGCCCCCGGCGCTTCACAGGATATCACGGTCCGTTTATTCCCCATTCACGAAGGCCGCCTGATGGGCAGCCTCCTCATCTACGCCGGCGCGGAAACCCGGCAGATCGAATTCTTCGGTTTCCTCCGGCGTCCATAGGACCAGTGTCACCACGGAACGACATCGGACACAACCGGGGCGACGTCGAAGATCCCGCGCGCAATGCGATGCAATCCCGTGCCGTCGCGGCGGATGATGTACAGTCCGTCGTCGAGTTCGTGCGTGGCAATGAAAGCAATCCACTCGCCGTCCGGACTCACCGACGTCCATTCATCCGCGCTGTGCGGCCAGACCATCGAACGCAGTTCGGGGTAGCGCACCTGCAGATTGGTGATCCACTCCACCACCACCGTGCGCCATCCGTCCGTCAGCCTCCGCAGGGTCAGAAAATGTGCATCGTCGCGTAATGGGAATTCTCCGCTTTGCGCGCAGGTGACCGGCCGGCCCGGGTAACGGTTCAGCGCGGGATCCGCCGCCCGCTCCGTTCCGCTGCGGCAGTCGATGATGACGTTCGCGTCGTTGTGCCGGACAAACACTTCCGCCCTCGCCGGATCGAAAATGGTCAGGGGAATACCGGATACATCCGGTATGATTTCACTCTGGCGGAGCAGGCGCAGATTCCCGTCGTACCAGGAGAGCAGCACGAAATAGCGGTGCTCGTGACGCCCGGCGTCGATGCCGAAGAGGTCGAGGTACAGGAAGACGACGTCACCTTCGTTGCCTATCCCCAGCCAGCGCGGGACGATATTCTCGAGTGTGAAATCCGCCTGCTGCTGCGTGAAGATGCCGCGGAGGAAGGCATCGAGCGGCATCTGCCGCATCTGCCACGCGCCACAGTCGAACACGCAAAGCTCCGCTTTCCACTCGCTGCTGTCGGTGCTCCCGACCGGCTGACGGAACGCGACATAGGCGGCATGATGTCCCTCGTGAGAAATCACCGCCGGCGCTTCGGCGAACACGTATTCCTCGCCCGGATCCGCCGCGACCGGCAGAGGTACGGGGATGACCGAGCCGCTTTCGCAACGCCCGAACAGCCGGAGCAGTCCGCCGTTTTTCGTCATGTACAGTACGCGGCCGTTTTCCGCCACATCCGATATCCACACCACGGGATCCGTTGCCTGCAGCTCGGTTTTCCCGCCCGCGATTTCGTAGCGGTGGAATGACGTCTTGCCCGTACCGTCGTCGGACACGTAGTACACGAAGCGCCCGGACGCGGATCCTTCAGGCTCGTCCTCGCAGGCGGGAAACAGTCCCGCCGATCCAAACAGCAGCAACAGCAGAAGCGCGCGCAGTTTCATTTCTGGATCCCTCTCGGTGAATTATGACAGCATTGTGGAATGAATCAGATCTAACCCTCTATTATAGTGATTTGCCGCCGGAATCTCCCGGCATTTTTTCCTCCCCTCTTGCACAGATGCAGAAAAAGGCATATATTCGTTTATGCGAATACATGAATACAAGTCACCTGATGCGGAAGAACTCGCCGTGCTGATGCAGGCGCTGGCAGACGTCAACCGGCTGCGTATTCTCAACCTCCTGCTGCAGCAGAAGGAGCTTTGCGTGTGCGACATCGAGCGCGTGCTGGCGATCCCGCAGGCGCGGGTGTCGCGGCACCTGACCATGCTCCGCCACTGCGGCTGGGTCGCCGCGCGCCGCGACGGAAGGTGGATGCACTACCGTCTCACAGACGAGACGCCGCAGAAACGCGATCTCGTGCGCTCATTCCGGAAATACTGGACGGAGGTTCCGGAGTTCATCCGCGATGTCGAGCGCCTGCGGCAGCCGCTCGTCTCCTGTTGTGAACCTGTCACGGAGTCCCTGTCATGACCCGCACCGACGCGCCCCTACGGCGCCTCTCCTTCCTCGACCGCTTCCTCACGCTGTGGATCTTCGCCGCGATGGCGGCGGGCGTGCTGCTGGGACATTTCCTCCCGGCCATCGCGGGATTCTGGAACGGCTTTCAATCAGGAACGACGAACATTCCGATCGCCATCGGACTGATCCTCATGATGTACCCGCCGCTTGCGAAAGTGCGCTACGAGGAACTCGGCGACGTGTTCCGCAACGTGCGCGTGCTCGCGCTCTCGCTGGTGCAGAACTGGATCATCGGACCCATCCTCATGTTCGCGCTCGCAGTGCTCTTCCTCCCGGACAAGCCGGAGTACATGACCGGACTCATCCTCATCGGCCTCGCGCGCTGCATTGCGATGGTGATCGTGTGGAACGAACTGGCCAGCGGCGACAGCGAGTACGCGGCGGGACTCGTCGCCTTCAATTCGATTTTCCAGGTGCTGTTCTATTCCGTCTACGCCTGGGTGTTCATCACCGTCCTTCCCGAATGGCTGGGCCTGCAGGGTTCGGTGGTCGATGTCTCCATGGGCGATATCGCGGAGTCCGTTTTCATCTACCTCGGCATCCCCTTCCTCGCGGGAATGGTCACGCGCTTCGTGCTGGTACGCGCGAAGGGAAAGGAGTGGTATCACACGAAATTCATTCCCCGCATATCTCCGATCACACTGATCGCATTGCTCTTCACCATCTTCGTGATGTTCTCGCTCAAGGGCGAAATGATCGTCGAGCTGCCGGTGGACGTGCTGCGCGTCGCCCTGCCGCTTGTGATTTACTTCGTGATCATGTTCCTCGTCTCGTTCTGGCTGGGCCATAAAATGGGAGCGGATTATCCGAAAACCGCGACCCTTTCGTTTACCGCCGCCAGCAACAACTTCGAACTCGCGATCGCCGTCGCGGTCGCCGTCTTCGGTATCAACTCCGGCGTGGCCTTCGCCGCTGTCATCGGTCCCCTCGTGGAAGTCCCGGTGCTCATCGCCCTCGTCGGTGTGGCCCTGCGCTTCCGCGCGAAATACTTCACGCCCGCGCCCGCCGCGGACAATTAGTTCGACGGAAAGAACCGAATGCTGATGGATCCGTTTCATCCCCCGCTCCGCCTCTCGCTGGCCGAAGCGCAGTCCCGTACCGCGGGCATTCCCGCCGCGCGCCGCGAAACGCTCGACCGCCTCGCAGAGTGGATCGCGTCGAAGGCGCATGCGGACCAGGCGGCGCTGCTCGTATTCATCTGCACGCACAACTCCCGCCGCAGTCACTTCGGCCAGGTCTGGGCGCAGACCGCCGCACAGGCTTTCGGACTGGAACATGTCCGCACGTATTCCGGCGGCACGGAGGCGACGGCACTGCACCCCGGCGCAGCGCGCGCCCTGCGGGAAGCGGGTTTCGAGATCCGTACCGAGCGCGACGGCGCCAATCCGCTCTATTCGGTGACCGCGGGACCGCGGCTTCCCGGGTTGCGTCTTTTCTCGAAACGCTACGACGATGCCGCGAATCCCGCGTCCGGTTTCGCGGCGGTCATGACCTGCTCCGACGCGGACGAAGCCTGCCCGTTCATTCCAGGCGCGGAAGTCCGTTTCTCCACGCCCTACGCCGATCCGAAAACCTCTGACGGCACGGAAGCGGAAGCGGCGGTGTACTCCGCGTGCAACCTGCAAATCGCCGCCGAAATGCTGTACGTCATGCAGCTCGCCGCCGACGACCCTCGTAACCTCGAATCCTTTACTTCTTAACTTCTTCACCCCTTTACTTCTTTACGTCTTTACCCTTCACCCTTAACCCTTAACCCCATGAACACCCCCGAAGAACTCAAACAGATCGTCAAGGACAAGTACACAATCATCGCCGAACAGCCGATGGACGTCAACGCCTCCTCATGCTGCGGAGCGACATCCTCATGCTGCGGCGATTCCCCATACACGATTATGTCCGATGATTACAGCGGGAAGTCGGGCTACGTCGCCGAGGCGGACCTCGGACTCGGCTGTGGCATTCCCACCGATCACGCCGGCATCCGCGAAGGCATGACAGTGCTCGATCTCGGCAGCGGAGCCGGCAACGACGTTTTCATCGCCGCGCGCGAAGTCGGCGCGACCGGACGCGTGATCGGCGTGGACATGACCACTGCGATGATCGCCAAGGCCAATGAAAACAAGGCGAAGCTCGGCATCGCGAACGTGGATTTCCGTCTCGGGGAAATCGAATCCCTGCCCGTCGACGACAGCTCCGTCGACGTGGTCATCTCGAACTGCGTGCTGAACCTGGTGCCGGATAAAGCCGCGGCCTTCGCCGAGATCTTCCGCGTGCTCAAGCCCGGTGGAAGCTTCACGGTGTCGGACATCGTCGTCGAAGGCGACATGCCCGCATACCTGCGCGATGTCGCCACGATGTACGCAGGCTGCGTCTCCGGCGCGGAGAAGCGCGATGAGTATCTCGGACACATCCGCGCCGCGGGCTTCACCGGGGTCGCGATTCCGAAAGAAAAGGATATCCGCATCCCCGATTCCGTGCTCCGCGACGAACTGGCGCAGCTCCCGGAAGCGCAGCGCACGATGGGCGGCGCACGTCTGGTGAGCGTAACCGTGCACGCCGTGAAACCGTAGGTCGATCGTAGGGGCGAACCACCGTGATCGGATCGACGACGTCTCGGAACCTCAATCGATCGCCGATCCGGATGGCCATCCGCTTTCATCGTCGGTTCTTCCCCCGGAGGCGTCGGACGGCGGATGGGACGGACGGCGGATGCGACGGACAGCGGACCTGACGGACAACGGACCTGACACGCGGCGCGTCAGCGATCTCTGGCGGCCGCGGCGATGGCGGGAACGGCGAGCATTTCCTCCGTCTCCCAGACGCCGCGATGGCGCTGGATCTCCCGCCCGTCGTCACCGAAAATGATCTGCACCGGAATCACGCCGATCTTCCATCGATCGAACAGTTCAGGTGAATCCTCCCAATAAACGAAGCCGATGCGCAGCGTCGGCTTTTTCTTTTGCAGTTCCTCCAGGTTGCGGCGCATCTCGAGGCACGACACACAACGCTTCCCGCCGAATTCGATCAATGCGGTTCCGCCTTCCGCGAGGAAGTCATCGATGTCCTGCGCGTCG
Organism: uncultured Chromatiales bacterium; assembly: GCA_964635845.1. Lineage (GTDB taxonomy): Bacteria > Bacteroidota > Ignavibacteria > SZUA-365 > SZUA-365 > SZUA-365. The sequence goes on along the minus strand of CAZWNO010000123.1, from coordinate 3,479 downwards.
AGCACGGTCATGCCCGAATTCCCGGATTTTATCTCTCCTTTCACACCGGATTTCTCCTGCCGCCCGCAGCCCGTTGAGACGAGGAGGACGGTGGCAAAAAGGAGAGCGACTATTCGACGGCTACGCAACGAGCGCTCCGAACAGCATCCCAGTCACCGTCGCCATGACCACGACCAGCGAGACGAACACCACCGTCTTCTTCGTCCCCATCACGCTCCGGATGACGAGCATGTTCGGCAGCGAGAGCGCGGGACCCGCGAGCAGCAGTGCGAGGGCGGGACCCTTTCCCATGCCGGAAGCGAGCAGTCCCTGCACGATGGGCACCTCGGTCAGGGTGGCGAAATACATGAAGGCGCCGAAGACCGAGGCGAAGAGATTCGCTCCGAGGGAATTCCCGCCGACGAGCGAACTGATCCAGGCGTTCGGAATGAGTCCCTCGCCGCCGGCATTGCCGAGCAGCAGTCCCGCCACCAGCACACCGGCGCCGAGCAGCGGCATGATCTGTTTCGTGAAGTCCCAGCTCGAGACGAACCACTCACGCGGTTCGCCGGGATACGCCGCGGTCAGGATGACGAGACCCGCCGTCCCCACGACAAAGGCAATAAGGGGATTTTCCGGAAACACGAATGCGAGCACGATCACCGGGATCGCGGCAAGGGCGACATGAAGCGGTTTCATTCCCAGCATTCTAACCAGCGTGAACGCGACGACAAGGGCGAAGAGTCCGGTGAGCTGCCATTTGTACTGGAATATCAGAGAGAATATTCCTGTATCCGCGCCTGGCCGGCCCCAGTTCGCGAAGACCAGCACGCCCACGAGTGCGAAGAAATGAAGCGACGTCTGCCACAGCGGACGGCCATCCTCGACGGCGGGAGCATTCATCTGCGTGGCGGACTTGTCACGCTCCTCCTTTCTGAATATCACGGCCATCAGCAGGCCGATGACCACGCTGAAGGACACGGCGCCGATCACGCGCGCCACTCCCAGTTCGAAGCCCAGGATGCGCGCCGTGAGAATGATCGCGAGGATGTTGATGGCGGGACCGGAATACAGAAACGCGATCGCGGGTCCCAATCCCGCGCCGCGTTTGTGGATGCTCGAGAACAGCGGCAGAACCGTGCAGGAGCAGACCGCGAGGACGGTTCCGGAGACAGAGGCGATCAGGTACGCTTTCCACTTCACCGCGTTCGCGCCGAAGTACTTGATTACGGAGGCCTGGCTCACGAACACCGAGATGACGCCCGCGATGAAAAAGGCTGGGACAAGGCAGAGCAGGACATGTTCGTGCGCGTACCAACGGACGAGTTCGAATGCTTCGAGAACGGCGTTGTCGAAACGCGGCGTTCCGACGGGCATGAACCAGGCGAAGAGGAAGAAGCCCAGAATCCATGCGAAGATTTTTCCTTCCTGTTTCAAGCTCATAGTGTCCGTGCGGGCGAATGGTGCGTGATGAAGTCAGACGGTGGGGAAAAGGAAGAGCGAGATCAGGTAGATTCCCGCGAGAATGAAGAGCACGGCGACGATGCGACGGAACCAGCGCTCGAAGGACTTGAGACGGTTGTAGAACTGTCCGACCCCGCTCACGGTGAATGCGATGAACCAGGCTGCGACGATCACCGGGAGTCCGGTGCCGATCGCGAACACCGCAGGCAGGTAGAGCCCGTCGGCGCTTGCGACCGACATCGGGATGAGCATGACGAAGTACAGCACGCCGCTGTAGGGACAGAATGCCAGCGCGAAGATCATCCCGAGCAGCAGCGCGCCCCAGGTGCCCGCCCCACTTCTCTCTCCCGCTGCGGCGGTGAATCGGTCGAGGAAGGAGAAGCGCAGCGGGATGATGTCGAGCATGAACACGCCTATCACGATGAGCAGGGGGCCGAGCAGGCGCTCGCCCCAACCCTGGAAGAGCCGTGAGACATCGAAGGTTTCGACGCCCAGGAAAATGACGACACCAAGCGCCGTGTAAGAAATGACACGTCCCAATGTGTACAGCAGCCCGTTGACGAACACCGCGCGCCGGTTCTCGAGATTGCGCCCGATATATCCGATCGCGGTGATATTCATGGCCAGGGGACAGGGACTGATGGCCGTCATCAGTCCGAGGATGAAGGCCGACAGCACCGGGAGATCCGTGGAATCGAGTACCTGCTGCAGCGCCTCCATTTCAGCCCTTGCGCATGCGGTCGACGGTTTCGATCAGCAGCGCCTGCAGCTTTCCAGGATCATTCAGGGCGTACTGAAACGCCTTCGCGGTGAGGTCCTCCGTCTTCTCTCCGCGGCAGACGAGCAGCGACGATCCCGCGATCTCGTATTTCTCCGCGAGGGCGGCGTTCTCCTCTTCCTCGATATTGACGGCGCGGAAAACGATCGACTTGTCCTCGCCGTACTGTTCCTTGATCACGCTGCGCGCGACGCGCTCGATGCCGAGACAGGTCTTGCAGCGGCGCGACGTGTGGAAATAGTACACGATCAGTTCGGCTTTCTTTTCAGCCTTGACGGACTTCTTCTGTGCGAGAAGCGTCGGCGACATGGGTGCCGCAGGCAGCGCCAGAAAGAGCGCGATCAGAAAGAGCAGGGATCTCATACGGCCTCCGTGTTTCTGAGCATGGTGACGATTTCCGCGTCCGACGGCACGCGTCCTTTCACGACAACCTTCCCGTCGATGACCACCGCGGGAGTCATCATCACGCCATAGTTCATGATGTCTACGATGTCTTCGACCTTGCTGACGTCGGCGTCGATGCCCTCGCGCGCGACGACGGCGCGCACCGCGCGCTCGAGCGCCTGGCACTTCGCGCAGCCTGTCCCGAGGATTTTGATGTCCATATATCCTTTTCTCCTGTGAAAATGTGTCCTGTGGAGGGCTCTGCCGGTCCGTCGCTCAGAGATTGTAGAACTCGCGCATCAACGCGCGCGCTTCGTCGAAGTGCTCGCGGTTGATGCAGTATTTTATCTTCGGAGGATTGATCTCGCCCTGGATGAGCCCGGCCTCCTTCAGCTCGCTCAGATGCTGGGAGAGCGTCGACCGCGCGATCGGCAGCACGTCGGCAAGGTCGCCACTGTAGCAGCAGGCCTGCTGTGACAGCAGCTCGAGGATGTACATGCGCACCGGATGCGCCATGGCCTTGGCATAGCGGGCAATTTTCTTCTGGCGGTTTGTGAGGATGTCTTCATGCATAACGTATTTCGTAAAAATACGAAATGAAACAGATGAAACGCAAATCCCGTGTGCGTGTGTTACCTTGAGACACAGGCGAGACACGGCTCGCCATATGCAGCACCTATACAAAGGCTCACAGATGGATCTTGACGTCCTCTTTCTCTCCCGCTTCCAGTTCGCCCTCACCATCATGTTTCACTACCTGTTTCCGCCGCTGTCGATCGGACTGGGTGTGATCATGGCCATAACGGAGGGCCTGTTCCTCAAGACGAAAAACCGCGACTACGAAATCATGGCGCGGTTCTGGACGAAGATTTTC
>CAZWNO010000122.1:0-11470 GCA_964635845.1 uncultured Chromatiales bacterium | reverse complement strand
GCCCTCCACCGCTTCGCGTATGGAAGGCAGGCTGATCATCACGCACAACGCCGCGGGGAGTCCCGACACCGTCGATGTGCTTGGAGAGGGCTACATCGCCACGTCCACCGGCGATCCCGCGCGGCCGCTCCGCCTTTCTCTGGCGCAGAATTATCCGAATCCCGTGTCGCTCGCGGTGGGCGGGCAGACGCAGATCGTCTTCGAACTGCCGCGACGTGCCGCCGTGCAGGTCGTGCTGTACAACACGCTCGGACAGCGGATGCGCACATTGTACGAGGGCGAACGCAGCGCAGGCGGCCACGTCCTCGGCGTCGATCTCTCGGGTCTCGCACCGGGCGTGTACGTGTACCGCCTGTCCACTGGCGACGGATCGATGTCTCGAATGATGCAGGTGATTCGATAGAACGCGGATCGGGATCGAGGATCAGAATTCCTCGGTCCCGAAATCATCCCTTTCGCGCTGCTTCTTCTGCGGATCACCCTGTCCGTTGCTGAGCGTGTAGCGAAGCGTGAGCGTGACGACGGGTCCGTCGGCGAGAGAGTAATTCCAGGACGAGAAATCAGGTCCCGCGAAAGTGGACTCCCGGTCTCCGCTGTGCAGCAGGTCGCTCACGTCGAGAATCGCGGAGAGCGAGCGGTCGAGGAACTCCTGCCGCAGGGCGAGTCCCACGACGGCGTATCCTTCAGTGCGGCCCTGCGCCGAGACGGAAGGACTGTTATAGCTCGTGTTCGCCTGCAGCGTCGTAGTCGGAGTGATGGAGAAGGTGTTGTTGAAGCGCATGTTCCATGTGAATCGCTGTTCGGCGAACGATTCCCCGCGCAACGCGCCCTCGATCCGGTAGTCATAGAGATTGCCGAGCAGGTAGATGTCCCAGATCTTCGCGATCCTGGCATTGAACATCAGCTCCACGCCCGTGGAGAATTCCTGTCCCACGTTTTCCACCGTTTGAAGCGAGACATTGTCGCGGTACACGCTGCGCACGAATTCCACCGTGTTGTGGGTCGTGCGGCGGTAGATTTCCGCCGATGCGAGCGCGCTGCCGATATGGGTCTGGTATGCCAGTTCCAGCGCGTCGATGTACTCGGGCTCGAGTCCGGGATTGCCGCGGCGCACGGTGAAGGCGTCCATCCAGGTGAGAAAGGGTTCGAGGAACCAGCCGCGCGGGCGCTCGATGCGGCGGGTGTAGCTGGCCATGATCTGCTGTGTCGCGGAGAGGCTGTACGAGGCATGCAGCGAGGGGAAGAGGTCCCAGCGGTTGATCTCGAATTCCGCCGCGCTGTCCTGCAGCGTGACATGGCGGTCCGTGAACTCGCCGCGCAGTCCAGCCTGCAGGCCCCAGTCACCGATCTCCATCGCGTACATCGAATACAGCGCCTGGACGTTCCGGAAATACTCGCTCGAATGTCCGAATTGCGGAAGCAGCGTGTACGCGCCCGAAGTGGAATCGTATTCGGCCAGGGAAGTGATGTCTTCGGACAGGTTCACCGCGGCCTGGTACCCGGTCTCCAGCCTGCTTTTCTCGCCGAGCGGGAGAACGTAGTCGAGGCGGGCGCGGAGGTGGTTGCCGGGTCCGTCCTCCGTTGCGCGCCGTCCGCTGGTGAGCCTGTGGCCGGCGTCGAGGAGTTCATCCGACGAGGTTTCCTTCCCGTCGCGCTGGCGGTAGGCGATCTGCATGGTCAGCTCGTGCCGCGGGCGTGTGAAGCGATGGCGGTAATCCAGGTCGAGCCCGAGGAAGGTGCCGCCCCGTTCCGACGCGCCCATGCTGAGATAGGAAAACCGCGAGGTTTCGGGAAGCGTGTATTCCTCGTAATCGCGCGTCGATCCGTGCATGCCGGAGTGATCTCCATAGCGCAAGCCCAGGTTCAGGTTGTCGCGGTCCGTCAGGGGCAGCTCGATGCCGCCGCGCAGGCCATAGGAACGATGCTGCCGTCGGTTGCTGCCGTCGGCGGCATTGACGAGCGTCGAGCCGGGAGAGATGAATCGGCGTTCCTCGCGCTCGATGCCGGGACGATTGTTCTTGCCGTAGTCCGCGCCGAAGTACACCGTGTAGGACGGATCGCGGAGCGTGAACAGGAAATCGCCGCGGTAGTTGTCGTACATGCCCGTGCTGAGATTGATCTGGCCCGAGGTGCCGCGCCTGCCGTCCTTCTTCATGATGACGTTGATGATGCCGGCGACGCCGTCGGGATCGTAGCGGGCGGATGGATTCGTGATGATCTCGATGTTCTGGATCGCGCTGGACGGGATCTGCCGCAAGGCATCCGATGATTCGAGCGGGGAGGGCTGTCCGTCGATCAGCACGGTGAAGCTCCCGCTGCCGCGGAGGCGCACGGTGCCGTCGAGATCGACGGTGACGGAGGGGACATTCTGCAGTGCCTCCACGGCGGTGCCCGACGCGGCGGTGAGCTGTCCATCGACGTTGATCACCTTCTTGTCGATCTGGTATTCCACCGGCGCACGATTGGCGTCGACTTCCACCGCGTCCATTTCGATCGCCGTCACGGTCATGTGCATATCGCCGAGATCCACGCGGTCGGTCCCTCCGACCACGATGCTGTTCCGGTAGACGTCCTCGTATCCGATGAAGTGAATGGCGAGATAATAGCGACCTTCCGGCACGCCGTCGAGCACTATGCGTCCCTCGCGGTCGGATACCGTGCCCATCACCATGCTGCTGTCAGCGACCCGGTGCAGTACGACATTCGCGTACTCGATGGGTTCCCCTCCCGTATCGTCGAGGATCCGCGCGGTGATGCGCACGCCCCCGCCGGAGGCGCCGGACGCACCCGCACCCGCGCCCTGGGCGGCACCGGTCGAATGACAGAGGAAGAACAGCAGGGGAAGAAGTACGAGCGATCTATGAAAACGCATGCAGGGAACTCGATTGAATTGAATGAAACCAGACCAGGGGCGTTGCCGCCGCATCTCCCGTCACGTATCGCGAACCTCTCCGGGAGAATTAATAAGATAGAAAATGCCCCGCACAGTCGATGTGTCATTCGGCATGACCTTCACGGGATGCGGACGGAAATGGCGATGCGGGAGTTCCGATTATGACTTGCATCTGAACGGGGCGGTGATTATTATGAAGCTTCGCATAGAGGACACTAATATCCTGTAATACGAGCCGCCCGGCCGCCATCGCCGGTGTGGCGGGTGTGCAGGTTCGAGGGTGAGGATTCGCCTCGCTGGTCTGGTCGTCTGAACGGAGGAGTGAAATGAAGTTCGGGACATCGCTGCTGACCGTTTTCACCGTCATGCTCCTTTCCCAACCGCTCGTCGCATCGGGGGACGCCCCGGCGGTCACCGCGATGGGACTCCCGCGTCTGTTCGTCCTGAACGAAGGACAATGGGATGCGCGCATCCGCGCGGCGAGCGCGGGACCGGGACTTACCGTCAGCTTCGGCCGCGAAGGCTACAGCCTCGCGATCGGAACCGGTCTCGGGAGCGGCGAGCACGCGGGATTGATCGCTCCCTACCCCGGTATGCGGCTGGTCGAACCGTCCGCGCGCTGCGCGGTTGCCGGCAGGGATGCCTCCGGTCCACAGCTCCGCTACATTCGCGGTGTCGAGGGCCAATCCGTCACCCACATGCTGACGCAGTATCGCACGATCCGTTTCGCCGATGCCTGGAAGGGTATCGACATCGATGTCACGGGCGGCGGGCGTCGCATGCTGCACGAGATCCATGTCGCAGCGGGAGCGGATCCTTCCACCATCCGGCTGCGCTTCGACAACGCGACGAAGGCGCAGCTGGCGCAGGTGCCGTCGGCGCAGACGCAGCCGGCGCCGGCGCGGCAAGCGCAGCGGAACCGGACGCCGCGCGAGGCGAACGCTGCGGTTCTCCGCTTCGAAGAGGATGCGGGAGGTGTGAACGTCAGCATCGACGGTGCCGCTTCGCTCAAGGCATTCACCGTCACGCTGGCCTACGTCTACTACTGGGGTGGCGGCAACATCGAAGCAGAAGGAAACTGCCGGGTGGACAGGTCCGGCGACCTGCACCTGACGGGGATCACCGCCAGTGCGGATTTTCCGCTCGTTCCCCCCGGGATTCCTTCGGATGGGCAGCGCTCTATGACATTTGCTGCCGTAGTGTCCGGTGACGGGAGGACCGTTCGCTACAGCACGCTGCTGGGGCCGGGCGTGGGCTTCCTCTTTAACTCCGTCCGTACAATGGCCATTGACAAGCATGACCGAACCATCCTGCACCTGTGTGTGAACAATATCGCGGGTCTCCTGACGCCGGACGCCGAGTTCCGTCCCAGCTCCGCCAACGGGCTTGCGATGGTCGTGCTCGACAGTATCGGAGCGATCGTCTACGCAACCGCTACACCAGACAGCGGTCTTACTGTCTTTTCCGATCTGGAAACCGGGAGCGACGGCGCGATCTACGCGGTCTCGACGGTCGACCGTCAGCCCGGCTTTCTCACAGCGGATGCCTATCAGTCCACGTTCCAGGGCGCCGTGGATGGCCTCATCATGAAATTCGATCCGGACAGCTACCGGCTCACATACGCCGGCTTGATCGGCGGACCGGATGCTGATTGCATGTCATCGATCGCGGTGGACGGTTGCGGCTCGGTCGCCGTCGGTGGCCACAGCGGCGGAAGCGGCTATCCGGTGGTCAATGCCGCGCAAACGCGGTCTGCCGGCAACCTTGATCTCGTGTTCACCCGTTTCTCGCCGGATTTCCGCCGCATCGTGTATTCGACATACCTGGGAGGGAGTTATCAGGAAGACGCCTTAGGATGGGGCTCCGGACCGTACGACCGGTGGGGGAATAGGCGGCTCCGTTTCGATCCGGACGGCAACCTGTATTTCACGGCAGTGACGCAGTCGGTGGATTTTCCGATGATCCGTCCCATGCAGGCGCAGCCGAATGGACTGTCGGAACTCGTTCTCGGCAAGTTCTCTCCATCCGGTGAACTGCTGTTCACGAGCTATTTCGGCGGTTCGCACCACGAGTATCACGGATCGCTCGACGTGGATGCCTGCGGAAACATGATCATCAGCGGCCTGACGGCGAGCAGGGACCTTCCCCTGCTTCCGGCAACCGCCGATTCGGGATCCGGTTTTCTTTCCGTGATCGATTCGCGCAGCTCGACGCTGCGCCACAGCGCATTTCTTCCGTACCAGTGGGTGTATTACATCTGGGGCGGTGCCAGTCTCGTACTTGACGGAACCGCGGTGTATCTCGCGCACGCGGTATGGCGGCAGGCAGCCGTGCCGGCGACACCGGGTTTCCCGGACGGCGGAGGCAACGACAGCTCCGATGTGCAGGTCCTGCGCTTCGACATGCCGGAGCTCTGCAGCCGCAAGGTGTTCCAGGACAAGAGCACGGAAAACGGCGGACTGACAGCCACGCTGCTCGGGACGGACACCCTGCGCATCGATCTCGATCGAATGTCGCATGCGCCGCCGGTTATCGGCGTCCGTTGCCGCGTCCGCAATCAGTCGCCGGTGCTCCCGTCGGACTCGGTCATCCTCACGCTGCGCGTGCCGGAGTATCTGCAGCCCGCTCCCGGTAGCCCCCCGTTGCGGCAGGCGCTCGCGCCGCTCGGTCCCGGCGACAGCGTCGACGTCGAGTGGAGGCTTCTGCCGGTGATCGACAGCATCATTCCGCTGAGTCACCTGCAGTTCTCCGTGACCTATGCGACGGGAGGGGACTGTCCCTCCGGCGACGGCTTCGACGGGGTCGTCCCCGTGCTGTATACCGACATTCCGGATGCGGAATTCCGCTGTCAACTTTTCCTGTCCCCTGCCTTCGAGGTGAATCGTGACACGACGCGCCTCTCGAACGACACGATGCTCGTCACGCTGCGCATCAGCAACATCTCGGCGGGCGCCGGACGGCTGCGGTATGCGATCCTTCGGCTTCTCGAGGGATCCGGAGTGACCCTGCTCGCGCCGACGGACAGCGTGGTCGTGCCGCCGCCCGTTCCGGGCAAGAGCAGCGTCGAGTTTCAGTGGCTGATCGGTGTGAAATCCTGGCCTTTCGGGCGTCCCCTGCTCCTCGAGGCAGTGCTGGTCGACACCTTCGGAATCGTGGTGGCGCGATGCACGTTCGGGGACGACATTCGCGGCACCTTCGGCAGCATCTGCGGGTTGCAGGTGAGCGATCCCGTGCGCGTGCGGGCCGACGACAGCAGCTTCGTGCCGGATCCGATCGTGGCCACACTGCGGATATACAATCCCTCAGACACCTTGCGTCCCTACCGCGATCTGCGGCTCGACCTTTCGCGAGCGCGGCACCTGAAAGCGGCGGTGGGAGAAAGCCTGAGGCGGCCGGACTTCACGATCGATGCCGACACCTCGGAAGGCTTCACCTGGCTGCTGCGCGTTTCGCCGCCGCCGAATCAGAGTGTGACCGAGACCGTGCGCGCGATCTACCGGACGAACGCCGACACCACCGAACGCAGCTGCGAATTCGTCGTGCGCATTCTCCTGCTCGGGGCCGATATCGACTGCACGGTTTCCTGCGTGGATTCGCTGCACCTCGACGGAGCGACCGCGCGGTACACCGAGGACACGCTCAGGGTGCGCGCCGTGGTGCGCAACACCGGGAGCATCGCGCAGACGATCCGCGACGTGCTGCTGCGGCTGACGCCGGAGGGCGCGGCGGAGCCGCTCGATCCGCTGCTGCGCACGCTCCAGTCACTCGGACCGGGGAAATCGGATACATTGTTCTGGAACCTGCGCGTGCCGGTGCTTCTCCTTCCGCGGACCATCCGCTTCGACGTCTTCGTGACGGCGCCGAGCGGCGCGGCGCTCAGCAGCTGCGCGAAAAACGTGCACATCCCCGCGCTCGTGCCGGAGTGCACGCTCGCGGCGCCGGACTCGGTCCGCTACGACGCGGCGACGGACACGTACGATCCGGCGGAATTCGAGGCCGTCGCGCGCTTCGAGAATCGGAGCGACTCCTCCTATGCCAATCTGCGCGCCGTGCTCGACACGACGCTGCTGCAGCGCGTGACGTTCGCGCCGGGAGTCACGGCCGAGCAGCAGCGCGCCACGCTCGCACCGGGCGATGCCTGGGAAGTGCGCTGGCGGCTCGTGCCGCGCTGGGCCGACCGTCCATACGACCAGCGGCTGCGCGTACGCTTCTTCTTCGAACCGGTCGTGCCGCCGACGCTCTGCGAACAGATGACGTCGATCGAAGGCGCGCCGCGCATCGCGATGCTCTCCTGCGCGACCGCGGGACACGACAGCGTCTGGGCGGACAGCTATTACGAGGCGCTCATCCCCGATCCCGTGCAGCTCCAGTACACGCTGCGCAACGACGGATCGACGGTGCTGCCGGGCTGCACGATCGCGATCATTCCGCCGCCGATGCTGGAACTGCTTGCGGGCGAGGACAGCATCCGCGCGGTGCCGGCGCTGCTGCCGGGCGAGGCGTTCTCCGCCGAGTGGCGGCTGCGCATCATCGAGGAGCGGATCACCCAGGCGCCGTGGACGGTGCTGTGGCGGACGGAGTGCGACGGGATGGACGATATTCCGCAATGCGCGCACGCGATCAGCTTCGTCGATCGTTCGCCGTCGGGCCTGGTGGTGACGCCCTGGCTGCTGCGCTTCGCGGCGGAGCAGGGGGGAGCGTTGCCGCCCGGCGAGGATGTCCAGCTGTGGACGGGCGGAGGCACGGAGCCGCGGTGGAACGTCGCCTCGTCCCCGGTGTGGCTCGATGCCGCGCCGATAACGGGAGCGGGACACAGCGTGATGCACACGCGGCCGAACACGACGGCGCTGGCGCCGGGCACGCATGCGGGCACGCTCGCGCTGACGGCGCTGCCGCTGAGCACGGGCGGGATCGAGGTGATCTACGACATCCGCACGAAGCTCGGGGCGGACGATGCGTCCGCCGCGCGGGGCCTTGAAATCGGAGCGATGTATCCGAATCCTGTTCCGTCCGGCACCGACGTGCTCGTGCGGCTGCACGCGGACGCCGGCACCGCGGCGCGTCTGGAGCTGCGCGACCTGCTGGGCCGACTGCGCGCGACAGCTGAAGCCGGCGAAGGCGCGGCGGATGGCGCCACCGTCCGCATTCCCACGACGGGAATCGCGGCGGGAACCTACATTCTCACCGCGCGCGCCGCGGGACGCAGCGTCTCGCGCCTCCTGCTCGTGCTGCCGTAGGAGGCGGAGATATGCTGCGGCAGGACCACTCCCGTTCGCGACGGCGACCGCCCGGCCGCCGTCGCCGGTGCGGCGGGTGTGCAGGTTCGAGGGTGAGGATTCGCCTCGCTGGTCTGGTCGTCTGAACGGAGGAGTGAAATGAAGTTCGGGACATCGCTGCTGACCGTTTTCACCGTCATGCTCCTTTCCCAACCGCTCGTCGCATTGGGAGACGCCCCGGCGGTCACCGCGATGGGACTCCCGCGCCTGTTCGTCCTGAACGAAGGGCAATGGGATGCGCGCATCCGCGCGGCGAGCGCGAGTCCGGGACTCACCGTCAGCTTCGGCCGCGAAGGCTACAGTCTCGCGATCGGAACCGGTCTCGGGAGCGGCGAACGCGCGGGATTGATCGCTCCCTATCCCGGTATGCGGCTGATCGAACCTTCCGCGCGCTGCGCGGTTGCCGGCAGGGATGCCTCCGGTCCGCCGCTCCGCTACATTCGCGGTGTCGAGGACCAATCCGTCACCCACATGCTGACGCAGTATCGTGCGGTCCGTTTCGCCGATGCCTGGAAGGGGATCGACATCGATGTCACTGGCGGCGGGCGTCGTATGCTGCACGAGATCCATGTCGCGGCAGGAACGGATCCTTCCACCATCCGGCTGCGCTTCGACAACGTGACGAAGGCGCAGCTGGCGCAGGTGCCGGCGGCGCAGACGCAGCTGGCGCCGGAGCGGCAAGCGCAGCAGAACCGGACGCCGCGCGAGGCGAACGCTGTGGTTCTCCGCTTCGAAGAGGATGCGGGAGGTGTGAACGTCAGCATCGACGGTGCCACATCGCTGACGGCATTTACCGTCACGCTGGCCTACGTCTACTACTGGGGCGGCAGCAGCATCGAAGCCAGCGGTAACAGCCGTGTGGACAGGGCCGGCGACCTGCACTTGACGGGGTCCACGATCAGTGCGAATTTTCCACTCCTTCCACCCGGAACTCCTCCGGATCGGATGCGCGGCATCGCATTCGCCACGGTAATTTCCAGCGACGGAAGGACTGTTCGTTACAGCACTCTGCTGGAGACTGGTTTTGGCTTCGTCGAATCACCCCGACGTCTGATCGCAATAGGCAAGCATGACCGGACCATTATGCAACTGGCGGTCGATAACATCGCACGCTTCCTGACACCGGATGCCGAATTTCGTCCCAGCTTCGCCGAGAGAGAGATCATGGTCGTGCTCGACACGACGGGAGTGATCGTCTACGGAACCGCCACGCCCGACAGCGGTCTTACTGTCTTTTCCGATCTGGAAACCGGGAGCGACGGCGCGATCTATGCAGTCTCGACGGTCGATCGCCAGCCCGGCTTTCTCACGGCGGATGCCTATCAGTCCGCACTCCAGGGAAACAAAGACGGCCTCATCATGAAATTCGATCCGGACAGCTACCGGCTCACCTACGCCGGCCTGATCGGCGGACCGGATGCTGATTACATCTCATCGATCGCGGTGGACGGTTGCGGCTCGGTTGCCGTCAGCGGACTCAGCCTCGGGAGCAGCTATCCCGTGGTCAACGCAGCCCAGCCACGGCCTGCCGGCAGCTTAGATCTCGTATTCACCCGTTTCTCACCGGATTTCCGGCGCATCGTCTATTCGACATATCTGGGAGGGAATCAGGAAGATTATTGGGATAATTCTTCGGTTTCACTCAACTGGCCGGGGAACCGGCGGCTCCGTTTCGATCCGGACGGCAACCTGTATTTCACGGCATTGACAACATCGGTGGATTTTCCGATGATATATCCCATGCAGGCGCAGCCGAATGGACTGACCGATCTCGTCATCGGCAAATTTTCGCCATCCGGTGAATTGCTGTTCACGAGCTATTTCGGCGGTTCGCACAACGAATATTATGGAGTGCTCGACGTGGATGCCTGCGGAAACATCATTATCAGCGGTATGTCGGCGAGCAGGGACCTTCCCTTGCTCCCCGCGGCCGTGGATTCAGGACGCGGCTTTCTCTCCGTGATCGATTCGCGGAACTCGACGCTGCGCTACAGCGCATGGCTTCCGTACCGGTGGGTGTACAACAACTGGGACAGCGGAAATCTTTTTCTTGACGGTAAGGCGGTGTACCTCACGCAAGGAGTATGGCGGCGGGCCACCGTACCGGCGACACCGGGTTTCCCGGACGGTGGAGGCAACGACAGCTCCGATGTACAGGTCCTGCGCTTCGACATGCCGGAGCTCTGCAGCCGCAAGGTGTTCCAGGACAAGAGCACGGAAAACGGCGGACTGACAGCCACGCTGTTCGGGACGGACACGCTCCATATCGACCTCGACAGGATGACACACGTGCCGCCGGTTATCGGCGTCCGTTGCCGCGTCCGCAATCAGTCGCCGGTGCTTCCATCGGACTCGGTCATCCTCACGCTGCGCGTGCCGGAGTATCTACAGCCCGCTCCCGGTGGTCCTCCGTTGCGGCAGGTGCTCGCGCCGCTCGGTCCCGGCGACAGTGTCGACATCGCGTGGCAGCTCCTGCCGGTGATCGACAGCATCATTCCGCTGAGTCACCTGCAGTTCTCCGTGACCTATGCGACGGGAGGGGACTGTCCCTCCGGCGACGGCTTCGACGGGGTCGTCCCCGTGCTGTATACCGACATTCCGGATGCGGAATTCCGCTGTCAACTTTTCCTGTCCCCTGCCTTCGAGGTGAATCGTGACACGACGCGCCTCTCGAACGACACGATGCTCGTCACGCTGCGCATCAGCAACATCTCGGCGGGCGCCGGACGGCTGCGGTATGCGATCCTTCGGCTTCTCGAGGGATCCGGAGTGACCCTGCTCGCGCCGACGGACAGCGTGGTCGTGCCGCCGCCCGTTCCGGGCAAGAGCAGCGTCGAGTTTCAGTGGCTGATCGGTGTGAAATCCTGGCCTTTCGGGCGTCCCCTGCTCCTCGAGGCAGTGCTGGTCGACACCTTCGGAATCGTGGTGGCGCGATGCACGTTCGGGGACGACATTCGCGGCACCTTCGGCAGCATCTGCGGGTTGCAGGTGAGCGATCCCGTGCGCGTGCGGGCCGACGACAGCAGCTTCGTGCCGGATCCGATCGTGGCCACACTGCGGATATACAATCCCTCAGACACCTTGCGTCCCTACCGCGATCTGCGGCTCGACCTTTCGCGAGCGCGGCACCTGAAAGCGGCGGTGGGAGAAAGCCTGAGGCGGCCGGACTTCACGATCGATGCCGACACCTCGGAAGGCTTCACCTGGCTGCTGCGCGTTTCGCCGCCGCCGAATCAGAGTGTGACCGAGACCGTGCGCGCGATCTACCGGACGAACGCCGACACCACCGAACGCAGCTGCG
>CAZWNO010000121.1:0-11486 GCA_964635845.1 uncultured Chromatiales bacterium | reverse complement strand
ACTGCTGTTCGAGCATTTCACCCATCACTCCACGCCCGGCGAACGCATCGGCATCATCGGCCCCAACGGCTGCGGAAAATCCACGCTCCTCAACGTGCTCTGCGGCGACATTCCCTCCGATACCGGCAGCCTGAAAATCGGGGTGTCGGTGAAGATCGGCTATTTCCGTCAGGAGAACGACGACTTCGATCCGAGCAGGACCGTGATCGCCACGCTGCGCGACGTGGCCGAATACATCGACACGGGAGTGGGACGCGAACGCTACCTCTCCGCCTCCGACATGCTCAAGCGCTTCCACTTCCCGCACAGGAAACAGGGCGCGCTCGTGGGCACGCTCTCGGGCGGCGAACGACGCCGGCTCGCGCTGCTCATGGTGCTGATGAACAATCCGAACGTGCTTTTTCTCGACGAGCCCACGAACGATTTCGACATCCAGACGCTCAACGCGTTGGAGGAATACCTGCAGCACTTCCAGGGATTCCTGATCGTCGTCTCGCACGACCGCATGTTCCTCGACCGCACCGTGGATTTCATCTACTCCTTCGATGGCGAGGGCAGGATCAGGCAGTATCCGGGGAATTATTCGGCGTACCTGGAGCGGAAGGAGACGGAAGCCGGCAGGGAAGGAAAAAATGGAAAAGATGGAAATGATGGAAATGATGGAAAGAAGGAAGGGAGCGGGACCGAGGCGGCAGGCGGTGAGCGCAGGGTGCGGAATCCGAAGAAGCTGACGTGGAAGGAAGAACAGGAATTCGGGCGTCTGGAAGCGGAGATCGCGGCGCTCGAGGAAGAGAAAGCCTCACTCACCGCGCAGATGCACGACTCGTCGACGGATTACACCGTGCTCGCGGACATCGGCCGGCGCATGCTCGACATCGACGCGAGGATCAGTGAAATGTCCGACCGCTGGCTCGAACTCGCCGCAAAACAGGAATAGGAAAGAACCGCCAAAACGCCAACAACGCGAAAAAGAGACGCGAAAGTTTTTTAAGGGTCCCGATCATGTAGGGATCGTATCCAAAAAAATCTTTCGCGTGTCTTTTTTGCGTTTTTGCGTTTTCGCGGTTTTTTCCTACTGGGATTCGCGGGCGAGGCGCTCGACTTCGGCGAAGAAATCCCTGCAGGCGGGGTCGTCCTTGAAACGCTTCATCAGGCTGGCGGACGACTCCATGATGTATTCGGTGCGTTTGATCAGCTCGGGATCGCTCATGTATTCGTCGACGACCTTCTCGAAATTCTTCGAGCCCGCATAGTTCGGATCGACCTTGCCGACGAATTCCAGATCCAGGCGTTGCATCGCGGCGGCGAATTCGTTCAGGAGGTTCAGATATTCACGTAGAGACGCCGCGGCATCGGTACCCTTTTCGATCTTGTTCGCATGGTCGGCCCACTTCACCAGCTTGTCGTAGTGCGGGATCTGCAGTGCAATGGTCCGCTTGAAGATCTGCGCTTCGACCGCGGAAATCTTCGAGAGGTCGGGAAGCTTGTCTGCCGGCACTTCGACGGGCTGGAGTCCGCCGGCCGGCGCCGGCGCCCGGGGAATGTTCACCTGCTGGTTTGCTGTCGGATCCTGCACGGGTTTCTTCTCGCCGCCGCAGCCTGCGAGCGCGAGCATGGCGAGAATGACCAATGCGGACAGTACGTAATCGTGTTTCACCTGAATCCTCGAAAAAATTCTTTTCATCCTTCCAAGTAAGCGCAGTCTCCGGACAATTCCAATGCCTTCCCGCGAGGCATTTCCCGAAAGGGATGTCCAGTTCCCTACCAGTTCGAATGATCCTCCAGTACGATGTTGTCACTGTCGAGATACGTATCAGCCTGGATGCTGCGCCCCTTGAAAAGCACCTCGCGCAGAATGATCGCCGACTGTCCGAACAACAGCCTGGATTCCTCGTACCAGGGCAGTGCGGACAGTCGTTCGTATCCGGCTTGCCCTTTCATCTCCAGGGTCCAGGATAACGATTTGACGTTCTTCGTCCCTTTTATCCTCTTCTCCTCGTGAGAACAATTCACAAATAATTTGCCGGACTTCATCCTGTACACCGCGGTATAGTCACTATCGAGGGCAATCACCGTTTTACCAACAATATTTATTCCTTTGGGGAGATCGAGCCCGATCAAACCCTGCGCGGGAATTGTAGGCAATACCAGTCTTTCGCCTGTTCGCGGATTTCCCGCCAACTGAATTCCTGCGACGTCCTGATCATTAAGGTTCAATATCCAGTACTTGTCCTTGCGCATGCATATAAACACTCGCTGAATCGACTCGAGTCGAGCCATCATCGTGCCCGCAGGAGCGATATATATATCCCGGCAATCCGTAATTCTGTTGACGGCATCCACCATGCCCGGGTCGAGTGCATATGTTATCGGATCGGCATATCGGTGCATGTATTGATATAAGACCGTCAATCCATTTTCCCTTTTCAGTCGCTCGATTGCCTCCACCGTTGCGCAATCCCGGAGCGAACGTTTCGTCGCGGAGAACCAGTACCGGACGAACGGCTTCGCCGGATCATGGTACGGCATGGACGGATTCGCCGCGAGCGTATTGGTGTTCCTCGTTCGCAGCAGCCTGATATACCGTACGTGTGTATGGCATAGATCGCCCCAGAAGTACTTCGAATCCGGAATCTCACCGGAACATTGGTGTCTCGAATACAGCCCGAGAAGAAATCGGAAGGGTTGAAGTCCGGTAACCTTCTCTTCCCAGTACAGATTGTCCGCATTCTTCGAATGACAAATGAACACACCTGGATCGCCGTATCCGCTGCGCATCAGGCTCAGGGCGGCCTGTTGCTTCCTTCGGTCGTTGTTCCCCGCGGAAGCACCATGAAGACACACCTCGAAACCATTGTCCAGAAGAGCCTTGCAGTAACGGGCGTATTCCGCGTCCTCCAGTGTCACCCCTCTGAGTGTTGTATCCGGCAGCGCGGGGATACCGCATTTCTCATCCGGCGCGAAGGCCCATACCGTTTTCGTGATCCTGAAATCCTTCTCCATCAGGAAATCATATACCGCCCTCACCTGGCCGACAGTGGCGGCATCCGTATCGTCCACAGCGGTAAATCCGGCTGCGTAAGGAGCCGGCACCCAGATCAGACGACAGGTCTTCATTGTTTTTTCGCCTTCACCATGATAATACCGGCAAGATTGCGTAATGCCGTGCGCTCGAAAATTCGATCGATCAGGCGAAACAATGGAAGCAGAGGGCTTGGAAGTCTTTTTGTGGTGAACAGGAAAGTCACTGCCTCGATATCCACGAACCCCGCGGATTCAAGGAGATCGACAGCCGTCTTCCGCGAGTAAAGCGTATCGTGCACGTGCGGCCTTATACCCGTAAGCGGTTTGAGGATAAAATGCCACGGCGAGTATTTATTCGGAAAATCCACAACCAGGGTACCGCCGGGTGCGAGGGTTCGATGGATCTCACGGAGCGCCTTTTTCGGGTCCGGACAAAACCTGATGGTGGAAAAAGAGTACGTTATGTCGAACGAGCCATCCTGAAATTGCACGAGTTCCTCCGCATCCGCGACCTCGAAGGTCACGTTCGTGACGCCATACTTCTCGAGGCGCTTTCGCGCGATCTCGACGCTTTTCGGAGAGATGTCCGAAGCCGTCAGTCGATCGTATTCCTTCGCGAGCAATGAAGTCATATGTCCAAAACTGCACCCGATCTCATGCACCCGCGACTCTCGGTTCCTTGGGCTCAATTCGAGCGCCTTTTCGACCTTCCTCCCGATGAAATAGAGCGACGCCGGCGATTCCGGAACGCGGGCGCTGTTTCCCCGCGACAACCATTCCGTGTTGTTGAACGATGCAGCTTCATCATCATACAATGTGATGATGTCATCCTTGACTTTTTTTGCCTGTGTCGAATCCATGCAAGGTCCTGCTGTATATTCTACATTTCACCTACTTCAATAACCGGACGACCTATCGACGGCTCGGCCGCGGAATACCTCCGTCGCTCAGCGGCCTGTTATTGAAACGGCACAGTTCCTGTCCCGCCGGCGAATCCTGGAAACATCTCCGCGTCACGAACAACATCCCTCAGCCGCTGCTCACGCAACGATCACACAGGCAGTTGTGGACTGGGCCGATCGCCATGGCCACGCGCCATCAGCCATCAGCTATCTGCGATCTGCTATCTGCTATTAGCCTACTGCCAACTGCCAACAGCTTACAGCCTACAGCTTACAGCCTACAGCTTATAGCCTACAGCCTACTGCCTACTGCCCCGCCGAAGGCGGAACCCCCTCGCCTTTCCTGAAATTGCTCAGGATATTCACGCCCGTCGCATTCTCGATGATTTCATTGAGCGAGATGACGGCATTGGGAAGCTGTCCCATCAGTCCGGCCACGCTCTTGCCCGAGCCGCCGTCGATGACCGAGATCTTGTCGATGCTGAGCTTGCCGACGGTGCCGACGAGCTGGTCGATGATTTCCGGGAGCATGTTGAGCACGAAGACCTTCTCGCCCTCGCCTTCGGCGGACTTGTAGGTCGCGATCATCTGATTGAGGATATTCACATTCGCGAGTCCGTTTTCAATGATCTTCGCCGCGTCGCCCTTGGCCTCGAGTTCCATGGACTCCTTTTTCGCGCGCGCCGGCTCGATCACATCGGCCACGAGGCGGCGCTTCTGCAGTTCGATGCGTTCCTGTTCCACCGCCTGCTGGTAAATTACCTGCGCCTTCTCTCCCGCCACCTGGGCTTCCTTCTCCTTGATGATGGCCTCGCGCTCGAGTTCCGCCTTCTTGATGCGGAGGGAGTTGTTCTCGATTTCCACGTCCTGCTGGGCGCGGGCGCGATTGACGTTGACCGTGCGGTCGGCCTCGATCTGCGCGCTCTGGATTTCCTTTTTCGCGACAGCCTGAGCGATTTCGGCGAGACGCTGCGCCTCGGCCTCGGCCTGCTCGGCTTCGGACTTGCGCTCCGCCTCGGCCTTGCGCGCCTGCGAGAGCACTTCCGCCGTCTTGCGGCGGCCGATGCTGTCGAGATACCCCGCCTCGTCGGAGACGTTCTGGATCTTCAGCGTGTCGAGCTGGAGTCCCAGCGCCTTGAGGTCATTGTCGGCTTCCTCGATGAGACTGCCCGCGAATTTCAAACGGTCGTCGTTCACTTCTTCCGGCGTCAGCGTCGCCAGCACACCGCGGAGATTGCCCTCGAGCGTGTCCTTCGCGATCTCATGGATTTCCGGCATGCTCTTGCCCAGGAAGCGCTCGACGGCGTTGCCGAACACCGGCTCGGCACTGTCGATCTTGATGTTGGCGATGGCCTCGACCTTCAGCGGAATCCCTCCCTTCGAATAGGCGTTCATCACGCTCAGATCGAGCGGAATGGTTTCGAGCGACATCCGCGCGGCCTTCTCGATGAGCGGCACGCGCATGGCGCGTCCGCCGCGGATCAGGCGGTAGCCGACGGTGCTGCCGTCGGGCATCTTGCGCTTGCGGCCGGAGAGCACGATGACTTCGTTGGGATGACAGATGAGCAGCAGGCGGCTGATGGCGATCATGATGACGATCACCGCGAACAGCGCAATGCCGAAAATGCTGATGATGAACTCTTCCATGCGAAAACCCCTCTGTAGTGTGATGGATGTTCTGCAGTCTATTCGATGAAGTCGGCCCGATCGACATAGGCGACGTCCCTGTCGATGGCGACGATGAACACGCGCTCGCCCGGAGCGAGCGACTCCGCCTCGGAGTCCTCGTGCAGAAGGGCGAGCATCTCGATGATCTGTCCGGCATTCTCCACGCGCACTTTGCCCTTGCCCTGCTTGGACGGAGGCAGGGAAACGGTCGCCGGGTGTCCGATCAGCGTCGCGACGTGCAGCGCCTCGCCGCTCTCGGACGCGCGCAGGTAGCGCATGAAGCGGTGTCCGACATAGCCCGCGAAGATCCCCATCCCGACCGATGACAGCAGCGTCACCGCCGATGGCATGGCGAGCCAGGTGAGCACGCTGCCGGTGAGACCGAAAAAGGTGGTGGTATAAACGAAGTTCCGGAAGCTGAAATACTCGAAGGCGGAATGGACCGTCGGCGCGCCTTCACCGGCGCCGCCCTGCTCCATGGAAACGATGGCGGGATGCGCCGCGTCGATATGCGCGTCGACCGGGAGATGTCCCGCCATGTCGGCATGCACGTCCATTGCCTGATCGACGACGAGGTCGGAGGCCTGCGCGTCGAGCGAATGGTCGCCTGCGAAATCGCCATGCACGTCGAGCGAATGATCGCCCGCAAAATCGCCATGCGCGTCGAGCGAATGGTCGCCCGCGAAATCACCATGCGCGTCGAGCGAATGATCCATGTCCGAGCCGGAATCACCGCCGCTGAACAACGAGATCGCGAGCAGCACGCCGCCGAAAACCAGACAGGCCAGATACAGCGTCAACATCACTTGCTCCTGTGCCGTGTATGGACGTATTAAAAGTTCATTACAATCGGAAATGGGGGTATTCTGCGTCATGCAATGTACGTAAATTCTTCATGAAAGTAACCTCGGATGATCGATCGAGGAGGTCGGATTGCCCGTGAAAATTTTTTTCGCAGAAAGCTTGATTTTTACTGCATTTTTTTAAGAAAGTACTTAAATTAACGCTAGTAGTCTCTTTAATAGCAACAGGTTAAGAGGTTGATTATGCCAACGTCCGTTACTTCGAGACCTATTGCCCTGCTGAGGATGCCCCTGGTGGCGCTGCTGTTCCTGTTTGTCGCGGGACAGCAGGAGGTCCAGGCACAGAATATCACGACTGTGCTGACGGTATTCGACAATGTGGGCAACAGCACCGACCTGCGAATTGGAATCAATTCCGCCGCGTCGGATGCCATCGACGCATCGCTGGGCGAGGTGGAGCTTCCACCCTTCCTGCCCGGCACGTTTGACGCGCGTCTGATCGACAATGAATTCCGTTCGCCGTCGCTTCTGGGGAACGGTGTACTCAAGGACCTTCGCGGGATCTTCACCGCACCGCCGATCTCCCAGACTTTCGAAGTGCTGGCGCGGCGCGATCCGGGCGCCGCCTCGACGTGGATGCGATGGGATCTGCCGCTCGCGACGGGCATCTCGAGCATGCGCCTCGTCTCCCATCCGAATCCCGCGGTGCTGGACGTGGATATGAGCACGCTGGCGCAGGTGGAGCTGCCTGCCGGCACGAACCGCTACTTCATCGAGGTCACTTACGGCGATCCGCCTCCGACACGCTATACATTGAATGTGGAAATCGATCCGCCAATGACGGGGCAGGTACTGCGCGTGCCGTTCCAGCCCGACTACGCACCGGGACAGGGCGTGGTGCTGCTTGCCGTCAACCTGCCGCCTCCGGACACCTGCTACCAGTTCTCGCACTGGTCGGGCGACGCATCCGGGACGAATCCGCTGCTGAACATCAGCATGATGAAAAACAAGACCATCACGGCGCATTACGCGCCGCGGAAATACCCGGTCACGACATCGAAACTCGACACCTTCGTGGTGGACCTGAATCCGCCGGATCCTCAATGGCTGTTCGTGACTCCCGCCGCGCTGGAATGCAACGACTGGACAGCGACGGCGACCGTACCCTGGCTTCGCCTGTCGAAGACCTCGGCCTCGGGCGTGGATTCCATCGAAGTGGAAGTCGTGACCTCGGCCATACCCTGTCCGGGCACGCACGCGGGCACGATCGAACTGCGTTCCCCCTTCCAGGATCCGGAACTCCTCGAAATCCCCGTGATCCTCCGCATCGGCCGCACGACGCTGACGGCGCGGGTCGACGGTACGCCATCGATCCTCTCCTGCCAGAAGAAGGCCGCGGACCTGATCACGGTCACCCTGTTCAATGACGGACTGAACGCGGTGAACTTCTCGTCCGCTCCCGCGCTGGGAGAGGGTTTCATACTCAAGAATCCGAATATTTTCCCACTCAACCTGCCCGCGCGCGACAGCGTCAGGATGTACGTGGAGTTCGCTCCGACGGACGCGCAGCGCGGCACCATCATCGAGAACATCATCCTCTCCGCCGACAACTGCGGACAGGAAATCCTCTTCAAACTCGAAGCCTCGCGCGTCGCCCCCACCGTGACCGCCGACGCCTTCGAACTGGATTTCGGACTCATCAATTCCTGTGACGTCGATCCATTGCCGCAGCGGAGCATCGTGCTCACCAACGCCTATTCGCAGCCGGCCGCCCTGCGCTACAGCATTCCCTCGGGCTTCACGCTCGTCTCCGCGCCGAGCAGCATTCCCGCCGGCGACACGGTGACTGTGACGGTCGAACCCGCGCGCGATGGCGCCGCGACTTTCAATGCGACGATGGGCATCGACGCCGACTTCGGCATCTGCATGGAATCCTTCGCGATCGATCTCTTCGGCGAAAGGCAGGATCCCTCCTTCCACGCCGAGGCGGTCGACACGCCGGGTGCGCTGCCTCCGCAGCTGTACGATACGACCTGCGTCGGATCCTACTCCGCGGCGAAGAGCATCCGCCTGGTCAATGACGGAACCGCCGAGCTGATGATGACCATCGCCGTGGCGGCGCCGTTCGAGATCGACGCCTTCAGCAACACCTTCCCGCTCGCACCGGGCGCGGAGCGCATCGTTCCGATCCGCTTCCACCCCGTCGTCGCGGGCACGTTCCAGGAGACGCTCACGATCAGCGCGGATCTCTGCGCGCTCGAAGCCAGCGTCGATCTGCGAGGCAGCACCTTCAGCCAGCAGATTCTCTCCTCGACGGTCACTCCCTCGCATCTGACGCTCGCCGACTGCGAGGCCGACGCGAAAGTACTGCTGCGCATCGTCAATAGCGGGACCGAACCCGTGCGCTTCGAGGACCTCCCAGCGCTGCCGAACGGCTTCGCGTGGGATGCCTCGGTGACGCTTCCCATCATCGTCAATCCGGATCCCACGAGTCCGTTTGAAGCCTATATCGTCTTCGCGCCGCCACTCGGCGACGGCGGGATCTTCGGCGGCAGCGTGCAGTGGTTCGGCGAACCCTGCGGCTCCACGGTATACTTCACGCTTTCCGGCGAACGCATCCTTCCGCAGGTGAATATCACGCCGAGCATTGTGGACTTCGGGCAGATCATTTCCTGCAGCAGCAGCGATGTCGGTCCCAATCGGGTCCTCACGATCGAAAACAACAGTCCGTTGCCCATCACGCTCAACGCCATCGCACCGGCATCCCGTTACGAACTGCGCCTCGGCATCGCGCCCTTCCCGACGCAGGGTGTGCAGATCCCCGCGAACGATTCGCGTGAACTCGACATCATCGCCCTCGCGGGCACGGGCGGCGCCTTCAACGACACCCTGATGCTCACCGTCATTGCGGGAACCGGCGGCACCTGCCGCGAGGACTTCCCGATCGCCCTCGTCGGCGAGCGCTACGAACCCAAATTCGTCGTGCGCGAGAACGGATACAGCACGAATTTCGGCGACGTGTGCGTCAACGCCAGCCAGGTGCGCGGTTTCATCATCGAGAACACCGGCGACCGGCGTCTGACGATCACCTCCGACGGCTTCCCTTCCATGTCGCCCTTCCAGCTCCTGGCCAAGCCGTTCAAGATCACGCTGGAACCCGGCGCATACCGCGAATTCCCGATCCGCTACAGCCCGCTGCAGGTGGGACAGGACGTCGCGACAATTCTCTTCTATTCCGATCTCTGCAGCGACACGGTTGACTTCACACTGCGCGGACGCGGCGTACAGCCCAGTTTCGCGGTGACCGAGGTCCTGCCTTCGACACCGCTCGAAATCCTGACCTGCGAGAACGGCAGCTCACGGCAGATCCGTGCGACCGTGCGCAACACCGGTACGACACCGGTGCGCGTCGTCGACGGCAGCCTCCTTCCCGAGGGCTTCGCCTACGATCCGCCCGAGCAGTTCCCCTTCACGCTGCAGCCCGGTGAAACACGGGACCTGCTTGTCCGCTTCAGCGGCACAGAGCCGGGCAGCTACAGCGGCATGGTGAACCTGATCGGTGAACCCTGCGAGATCAGCGCGGCCTTCCCCGTGCAGGCGCACGTGCTGAGCACGGAATACGCGATCACCCCCGAATCGATCGATTTCGGGATGATCACCATCTGTCCGGGAGGCGGTGTGCGTCCTGGCGATCTCGAGAAACTGCGCCAGTCCGTCACCTTCCTCAACGGCGGCGACATCGCGCAGAATATCAGCGTCAGCGTCAAGCCGGCCAACGTTCCCCTGACGATCATCTCTCCGCTCACCTGGCCGGCCATCGTACCCGCCGGCATGATGCAGGAGATCGTGCTCGCGCTCACCCCGCCCTTCGACGAGATGGCGACCGGATTCGCGGGCGTGATCGAAGTGACGGTCGTGCGCGATCAGCGCTGTGTGCCGGAAACGAGGAGCATCCCCTTCTCGGGAACGATCAACCGCCTGGAATATGCGTTCACGCGGGATACCCTGCGCGCGATGGTCACCTGCATGACCGAGCCAATCGAACTCACCGCGGAAGTGGTGAACATGAGCGCCACACCCATGGACCTCAACCTCCGCATCATCGGTTCGACCGCGTATGCGCTTGCGAATCGTGAGAACAGCAACATCACGCTGCAGCCCCACGAGCGGCGCGCCATCCGCATCATCTACACGCCCGCCGAGGGCCAGCCGAACATTGCGCGGCTGATCGGGCTCGAACCCATATGCCGCAGCGAAGCTTCCGTCGCCCTCATCGTGGACTACGAGCAGCCGCAGCTCGCGCTCTCATGCAGCGAGAACGGTGGCACCGAGCCGCGGATCAGCGCCCGTCCGGGCGATATGATCGAAATCCCGGTCTTCCTCCTCGATCCGCTCGACTGCGAGGTTCCGGGCGCGTCGCTGAGTTTCGAGCTGCAGTTCGATCGCCAGGCGCTCACACCCGACCGCGTGATTTCCGCGCAGGGCACGGCGACGTTCACGCGTCCCTCGCCCGACAAGCTGCTGGTCACGGTGGAAGCGTCGCGCTTCAATGCCGGCGAGCTGCTGCGCATCGTCATGGAAGTTCTGGTCGGACGCACCGCCACGACCGAGTGGACGGTGACCGCGGCGGTGATGACGCCTCCGCTCGCGCTCGTCGCGACGGACGAGTACACGACCGGGACGGCCCGGACGACCTTCACCACAGTGCCGCGGCGCCTCCCGGTGCTCGCGGCCCAGGTGCAGGTCACGGCCGTGGTGGGCGACGCCGACGTGCGCCTGGCCGTGGGCGGCGGG
The DNA here is from genome assembly GCA_964635845.1 of uncultured Chromatiales bacterium. Lineage (GTDB taxonomy): Bacteria > Bacteroidota > Ignavibacteria > SZUA-365 > SZUA-365 > SZUA-365. The sequence goes on along the minus strand of CAZWNO010000121.1, from coordinate 295 downwards.
CGGCGGCACGTGGAGCTGCTCGCGCACGCGCTGGACGAGGTCGGACGCCCCGGTCAGGTGTGGTCGATGGATCCGGCGCCGGGACGCGACCTGGCCGAGCTCGAGGCGCTGGGTGTGGACGTGCCGGACGCCGTCGTCGACGAGCGCCGCACGGGTGCGGACCTCGACGACGTCGCGACGATCGTCTACACAGCGGTGGTGACGTTCGTCATTCTCAAGATCGTGGACGCCGTCATGGGACTGCGGGTCGACCCCGAGACCGAGCGGGAGGGGCTCGACCTTCGCCTGCACGGGG
>CAZWNO010000120.1:0-11497 GCA_964635845.1 uncultured Chromatiales bacterium | reverse complement strand
CGTGCTCGTGCTCGCCTTCCGTGCTCGTGCTCGCCTTCCGTGCTCGTGCTCGCCTCCCGTTCTCGTGCTCGCCTCCCGTTCTCGTGCTCGTACTCGTCCTCGTGCTCGCCTTCCGTGCTCGTGCTCGCCTCACGTCCTCGTGCTCGTACTCGTCCTCGTGCTCGCCTACCGATTCCTCACGATCGCGATTTCCACCCTCCTGTTCCTCTGCCTGCCCTCGTCCGTGCTGTTGGGCGCGATAGGCTGGGTCTCGCCGTAGGTGCGGATCTCCATCGCATTCTGGAGATGGACATCTTTCTGCAGCAGCCAGTCCTCCACGTAATGGCTCACTTCCTTCGCACGATTGTACCCGAGCTTGATGTTGTAGACCTCGGTGCCGACCGAGTCGGTGTGCCCGGAGACCACGACGGTGGAGTTGGGGAACTGCGCCAGAAGGATCACGACGCTGTCGAGCTTGCGCTCTTCCTCGGGACGGATGTTGAACAGGTTGAAATCGAATTCGACCGTGAAGGCGTAGATCTTGCGCTCTTCCTCGAGAATGGGCACGAGCAGCAGGTCGTGCGTGATCACCATGCGCTCGCCCTCGTCGCGCGACTGCCGGGTGGCCTCGTCCACATCGGTGAAGCGGAGGGTTTCCACCGCGTTCTGAAATCCCGAGAGTTCCCCCGTGACCGTGTACGCCTTCCGGGGATCGAGCAGGGTTTCGGCGCTGCCGCGATCCTCGACGAGAAGCAGGTCGTCGTCCGCGGCGGAAATGCTCACGCCGGCGGGAATTGGTTGCATCGTGTACGAATTCTTCGCCTGCACGCGCAGCACGAGCACTTTCTCTTTTGGCGGCGGGGGCGGCGCTACTTTTCGTGCCGCGCGGTACAGGTCGTACCCTCCGCTGCCTCCGTCACGGTTGGATGCGAAATACACCGTGTCGGCCGTGACCGGTCCACTGAGGAACATGTCATCGGCATCGCTGTTGAACGGCGCGGCCAGCGGTTCGGGCGCTGTCCACTTGTCGTCCGCACGGCGTGAGACATGGATGTCGAACCCCCCTCTGCCCGGATGCGCGTCCGAGGCGAAATACAATTCCTGACCGTCGCTCGAGAGAAATGGAGCGACCTCGTTGCCCGTGGTATTGACTGCCTCTCCGCAATTCACCGGGATGGACCATCCGTCGGTTCCGGATGTGCTCATCCATAAATCGCTGCCGCCCTTCCCGCCGAAGCGTTCGGAGGCGAACACGAGCGTCCGCCCGTCCGCGCTGAGCGCGGGATGATGATCCCATTCGACGTCGTTGAGCGGCGTGGGAAAAACGTGCATACTCTCGATCGAGAGGCCGTTTGTCGAGAGTCGTCCTTCGATCAGGTCGCAATCACCGATGCCGTCATCGCGATAACACTCGACGAAGCAGATCGCAGCATCGCGGCTTCCGCCGCTGCCGCCCGCGAAGACGAGCGCACCGGCCTTGACATCGTCCGCGCTGCCGCGCACACGCCGCGGATCGCCGGAAGCCTCCGCGCCGAGCGGAAGCAGGTACAGGCGGTCGAGATCCTCGCCCGCGAGTTCACGGTTGGAGGTGAAATACAATCCGCCGGGAACCGGGACAGGCGCGATCTCATCCGCTGCGCTGTTCGCGGCACGCAGCGGAGCGACATCCCAGAGATCGCGCTGATCGCCGCCGGTTTCGTAGATGCTCGTGCAGCCGGCGAGAACCGCCGCGAGCAGGATGAATGCGGGTAGGATCGTTCGGGTATGCATCAGAGTCTCAGGTTGAGCATGAGCAGTCCGTGTGCGGTGAGGACCTTCCACCCGGAGTCGGATGACGACACGCTCGTCAATGGAATCGCGGCGCCCACGCGGGGCGTGATCGCGAACATCGACGTGACGAAGAAATCGTATCCGATGCCCGCGCTCACCGCGAAGCGCAGGCGGTCTCCGCCCGGGATGTCCTGTTCCGGGAGCAGTAGATGCTCCGTTCCCCCGGCGTAGTACTCCACCTCCTCGGTGAGAATCCGCTCGCGGTGATCGTATCGGTACTCGAGCGGAATGCCGATCTCCACGCCGGCCCGGAGGAACAGCTGCGTGCGCGGGATGTACCAGAACACGCCGGGATCGATCCCGAGCCACTGGAGCTGCACGTTCGAACTGCGGCGGTAGTCCACCTCCATATCCGGCTCGCCGCCGACGACGATGCTGTTCCGGCGCTCCTCGCGCGCGAATTCGGCCGACGCGTCCGTGTAGCTGACGAGCACGCCCCAGGCGAAACCGAGTTTCGGATACTGTACTCTGAATTCACCCGCGAGCATGAATCGCCCTCCGTCGCGGTCGCGGAATTCGCAGTCGCAGGACGGCGAGAAGCTGCCCTGGTGCGCGAAGTAGTATCCGCCAGGACCGAGACCAAACCAGTAGCGGATGGGACGCGCGGACAGGATATCGCTCTCGTATCCGGGTGCCGCGGAAAGCGCGGGAGACGCATGCCGCGCGGAGACGGATTTCTCGGTGAAGTGCGGCGCGATGTATTGCCGCGCGGGAGACGATTCCGCCGTGATGTTCTGCGCGACGACGTGCCGCGCCGTGATGATCATGGACATCGCGATGAGCAGTACCCACACCGCGGGTTTCGTCCTGAGGGAGACCGGATGTTCTTTCATGGATTCAGCGGATGAGATTCGTCATGCATGAGAATACGCATATCAGCGCAAAATGACAACCGGACGCGTCAGCACTTTCCCGGCGGAACGCAGCAGAAGCTGGTACCTGCCGGACGTCAGTCCGGCCGCCTGGAAGACGATACTGTGCTGTCCCGCCGTACGCGGACCCCGCGCGAGAACGCGGCGAACGCGTCCGAGCACGTCGCAGAGCAGCAGTTCCACTTCGGCGTCCCGCCCGAGCACGAAACGCACCGTGGCTTCTCCGCGGACGGGCTGCGGCCAGGCCGCATCGAGCGACATCCCGTCGGGAAGCGACGGACTGTCGACGAGTGATGGATTCGTCGAGGTGCGGAAGCCGGTGAACATGGTATATGCGTCATGATAGGCGAAACCGTAGCTCACCGCGCCGAGTCCCCGGACGTCGGATGTCTCGAGCCGGTTGATCCCCGTGGGGATCTTCACACTTGCGGTATACCATTGCGTGCCCGGGAGCCGGTCGAACGCCGCGGATGGCAGCGGAGCGAAGTTGAGCAGCACCTGTCCCTGGCCGCCGTCGGGTACGACGATGTTCACGAAATTCGAATCGACCTGATCGACGCAGGTGAGCCCCATCGGGAGGTCGTACACGGGAATGAGCGTCGGTATGCCCATCGTCAGAAAGTGATGACTGTAGCGGGTTTCATCGGTGTAGCTTTCGCAGAAGCTCCAGTAGCCGACGAGTCCGTTCCGGTCGGAAGCCTCGAGACGCGCGTTCATCGCCGCCTGGATCTGCGTGGCCGTGCGTTCGGTGGACCAGTAGCGGCACTCTTCCATGAGTCCGAGATACGTCGCCGCGGTGAAGGTGTTGTACACGCCGCCGAACGCGAGTCCTCCGTTGACGGGAAATGTCATATTCGGGATCGTGATATCCATTTCCTGCACGCCGTCGACGTAGAGCCGCGCCGTGCCCGCACTGCCGTTCATGACCAGGGCGACGTGGGTCCATACGCCCGGGGTGACGCGATTATCCGGTGAATAATCGATCCGGGATTGCGCATCCTTCCCGGTGACGACGGCGAAGCGGCGGCGGCCGCGTTCGAAATCGAGACGCCAGTATTCTCCGCCCGTCCCGGCGCGCGAGACGATCGTGCCGGATTCCCATGGACGAATCCAGCACTCGACGGTAAACACCGGCGACGCAAGCGCGGGTGTGTCGCCGACCTGCAGCCACGTGCCTGGGTCGAGCGAGACGGCCTGATTCGGCAGCAGCGCGGGATCGGCCTCGAGCATGCCCGCGGGGAAATAGTGACAGCTCATGTGGCGGTCGGTGGGAATGAGGATCAGCATCGATCCGTCGCCGTACTCGTTGTCGTCGGCGTCCCACATCGCGGAGTTCGCGTACTGCGCGACCATCACCGTCCTGTCGGCGACGATGTTCGTGACCGCGTCGAGTATCACCTCGATCCAGTCCCCCGCTTTCGCGAGCGTGCGCGGCGCGCCGCCGTTGAACGTCACGCTGGTGTTGTCTTCCGTGGCGACGACGCGGTAGGTGTCGCCGTTGCGGCGCGAGCGGAAGGGCACCGCGACGTATTCCTTCCCGAGGTATTGGTAGGGAATCATCTGATCGGCGACGGGATTGAGGAAACCGTAATTTTCGCGGATTACTTCAGGGATCCATCCCGACTCCGCGCCCGAGAACACCGCCACGGGTTTCGTGGATGCAATGCGCGAACCGGTGAGGGAACCTCCGAGGCCCAAGACGATCGCCTTCATGTAATAGACCTCACCGCGGGAAAGGGAGACGGTGAAGGGTTTGTCCTCCGGTTTGCCGGAGCTGTTGGGCGCTCCGGGTATGATCGTGACCACGGTGCCGTCCTCCGTCGCGAGGATGACGAAATGTTCGTACTTCTCGTTCCAGTCGTATCCGGCCGTGACGTATTGCGTCCCGAGCGCATGCACGGGAAGCACGGCCATGCCATCGCTGTGACGGTCGCGGTAGTTGCCGGTGAATACGTGAACCGGACTATCGCTGGTCAGGCGCAGACCGCGCGTTACCACCATATCGGGCGGATAATCGTTGAGCGGCTCCTCGAGCTGCAGCATTTTCATCTCGCCCGCTTCGATATCGACAACTGTTTCGACTCCGCTCTGCAGGCGCTGCAGCCGCACGCGGCTCCGCTGCGGCGCTGCGATGAACACGCGGAGGAATTCCGTGGTCGCCCCGATGGAATCAGGGAGAAAAGCGAAATAAAAGTCCGTTCCTGCGGTATTGACGCCGGGTTCGATGCAGGGTTCCCGGTTGATCGGCGGGAGAAACACCGCGTTGTCGCAGGCGAGGGCGATGCCGCCGGTCGCCGTGACCGACACCGAGTATACCGCCGTCGTCGGCAGGCTCTGCACGATGCCGCGCAGCTGCCAATCGACCTGCGCGCTCTGTCCGGGCGGCAGCGGATCGGGCAGCACAGCTTGCGAGAGCGCCGGCGCGACGAGCACGAGTTCGGCGGGCAGCGAGAGCGTGGCGATCGCGCCGCGGATCGGTATCATGCCGGTGTTGGTCAGCACCGCGCTGACGAGAAAGGGATCGGGCGCATAACCAGCGCCGGAGGGATTCTGCACGAGACGTATCGTGTCGCCGCAGTCCAGCGACGCCGTCGGTTTGAACAGCGGCGGAATTTCCGTTTCCGCCTCGCAGAACCGCACCAGTTCGGACGGTGCGACGATGTCGAACTGCGCCCGCACGCTGGTGGCGGTGGTGACCGCTGCGGGATGCGCCGACCATGTGACAAGTCGCGATGCGCCGGCCGGGATCGGGCCGGTGATCGTCTTCGATGCGGATTCCCCGCTCGCCAGCGTGAGCTGCGGCGGCAGTGTGACAAGGACGTCCACGGATGGGATCGGCACGACGCCGGTATTCCGCACGGTTGCGCGCAGCGTGACGGGATCGGGTTCGTAACCGGTGGAGTCCCGGTTGTAGCCGATCGCATCGATGCCGCATGCAAGCGCCAGATCGGAAAATGTCAGGTACCCGTAGTCTGTGCGCACGGTCCGGCTTTCTCCCGGCGCGACCGGCGCGTCGTCCCAGCGCAGCACGACCGCGTCGTCGATTATGGGAAGTCCCGACGGCGCGTAGTCCCACGCCACCGTTCCGAGATAACCATTGAATTGCCACGTACCTGCGATGAAGCGGTCCGGCAGATCGGCCGTTGCGCTGCGCAGGCGTCCGCGGATTCTGTACGGACTCCCCGACACTGTCGCTTCGTAGACGTCGGGTACGGACGCGCCGCGCCAGTCGCGCTCGCGCGTCACGCGCAGCGCATCGACCGTGAGGTCCACCGTGTCCATCTCGCCGATCATGATGTCGAGCATGAGCAGACTGCCCACGGAGACCGGACGCGCGCCGAGATTCTCGATACGTGTGACGATGTTCACGTACGCGTAATCGCCATCGAGCGCAGGAATCAGCTCCTGCACAAATCGGACCGAATCCTCCTCTTTTTTCAGCACCGCGGAGAGCCGCACGCGGTCCGCCGCCTCCTCAACCCGCAAGTCGGAAAATAGGGTGGTCCCTGCCGGGGGTGCGGATCGGTGTAACCGATTCGTAGTCCAGATGTTGTTCCAGAGATGGACATTGGTGTACGCCGTCACACCCTTCTCACCCCGGAACAGCAGCGGCGCTCCGCCCGCGGCTTCGATACGGAACTGTCCGCTGCCGCGCTCGACGAGCACGGAAATCACGCCATTGTCCGCCCGCGCATAGTCGAGCCCGGAGCCCTGCTGCGCGAGCGTGGCCGCAAAGCGCGGAATGGATCCGAGGATGGTGAAAAAGATAAGGAACACGCGGAATCGGTTTCGCATGCGGCCCCCGCTGAGTTGAGGAATACTGTGAATATATTCACGAGACAGATCAAGTGCAATGCGGAATTACAGCTCCGTTTACGTTCCGCATCCGGCCCGCACTCCGGGCCGCCGGCCGGGCCGCTCTCAGGTCCCCCGGCAGGTACACGTCGAATGAAGCGCTCCGTGGCAATGCTGCCGCTCCGGGACGAGCTTCCACGGGAGCAGAATTTTCCTTGCGACTGTGCGCCGTGGAACATATATTTTCACCTTGTGGTACAACCGTGATTTCCGTCCGATCTTTTTTCCGGTCCTGAGTCGATTTTTCTGACGGACTTCAATTCTCACAATTCAGCTTGGAGGAGAGCATCATGAATCTACGTCACCTGCTGTCTTTGACGATCGGGTTGTCAATGTGCGTGGCCATGCTCCAGGCCGGCCAGGGGGGCCCGGGGAACGGCGGCGTTTCGATAACGGCGAACGCGGTCATGGGCGATATCCAGCGCCTGGTTGGCGAGGAAGTATGTTTCACGCTGACGGCCAAGGACGAAAACGGCAACGTCATCCGGAGCTGGGACCAGATCGGCACGCCGGTCACGCTCACGCTCAACAACACCGATGCCAACAGCGACTCCAGCACGCATTCGTGGAATGCGGACCCCGACGGATACACCTGGGCCGTGCTGAAACACAACAGCGTCGAATTGACCATCATGTCCGCGAACGAATGGTCGATCCCGAATACGGCGTTCGTCGATGGCGTGGCTGAAGTCTGTCTCACCAGTACGAAGGCCGACACATCGGTATTCATCACGATCACGCCGACCGTGTCCTTCCTGAACCAGGTCTCGCAGAGCATCGATTACATCGCGGGCGGGATCTCGAATTATCTGGTGGACATCACATCGGCGACGAGTCCGGACGACGGCGTGTACCTGCTGCGTCCCTACGAACTCGTCGTCACCCCGCGCGACCGCTACCTCAACGTGTCGGACCAGGTGACGATACGCACCCGCTTCTCCGCGCGCTTCCCGGGCGAGTTCGACCAGAACCAGCCGGGCCTCGCCGAGATATTCAGCGGTGAAGTGTTCATCAAGGGCGTGACCAACTACCTGATCGCCTCGCGCATTATCCGTGAGAAACCGGTCGAACCGCAGATCATCGTCGCGTACGCATCCGAGGACAACTCGATCCAGGGCCAGACCGATCCGTACGAAGTGCTCTCGCACGCGCCCAACGCCTTCTCGCTGCTGTCGCCGGATGATCATTACATCCTGAACCTGGAGCGGTCGGTGGATGTGCAGGATTTCACCTGGGAGCGTCCGAATCCCCCCGATCCGTACTGGAACATCCAGATCTCGCGCTTCGACCCCGCGGTGTTTTCCGATGAGGTTCGCTATACCTGGGTGCTGATCGACAGCGTGAGCCTGACGAACGCCCACCGCATCGCGGCCAACAACAACGGGCTGAATCCGATGATCTCGCTGAACCATGGCCAGCTGTGGGGACTCATGCAGTCGATCAGCGGCAACGCCACGACTCGCAGCTACCAGTGCGTCTGGTATGTCGAAGCCACCGACGGACTGTTCATCACGGAGAGCAATCCCACGCCGGGACACCACATCACGATCGTCGCCGACGGGATCACAAGCGTGAAGAGCCAGCCGCGTCCGGAATCCGTGACGCTGGGACAGAACTACCCGAATCCCTTCAATCCTTCGACCACGATCCGTTTCACCACAACCCGCCGCGGCGCGGTGTCGCTGAAGGTCTATGACCTTCTCGGCGGCGAGGTCGCGACCGTGCACAACGGCGTGCTCGACGCCGGCGAACACAACGTGATATTCGATGCCGCGAAACTCCGCTCGGGCGTCTACGTCTACCGCCTCGACGCCGAGGGCAAGTCGATGTCGCGGCGCATGGTGGTCATGAAGTAGCGGCTGAATCGTACCTCGCTGACGGCCGGTTCGGATTGCGATCAAATGAAAAGGGCACTTCGGTGCCCTTTTTTAATGCGTATTTGAATGTCTCCCCGCGGTGAAAGTCTTGCGAATGACCGAATAAATGATGATGTTGTCTGCATAATTCCAGTCACTTCATAACAATCCGGGGGGATTCCCATGAAGAAGCCTTTTGCATTCATCATTGCTCTGATGTTCCTTTCAAGCGGCATCACGGGCGTTTCCGCGCAATCGATGGCCGTGGAACTCGAATTCGCGAGCGCCGACACCATCAATCTCGTCGCCGGCGATTCGGTCTGCTTCCAGCTTGTCGCGAAGGATTCGCTGGGGAATGTAGTCACGAACTGGAGCAGTCTCGGATTTCAAGTCACCCTCACTGTCCGGTACGGCATCGCTGAAACCGATACGAGCCTCCGATCCTGGAGCCGTCATGCGGACGGATATACGTGGCGACGTCTCACCGTCGAAGGGCACATGGCCATGCGCATCAGTCCGGACGTCTATACGATCGATCCGGCTCTCTTCGTCGACGGCATAGCCCATGCCTGTTTCACTTCCACGGCCGCGGAAAGAGATATCCGACTGGAGGTGGGTTGGAACGCGCCATGGGCCTCGCAAATTTCGCCCCCCATCACTTTCGTTCCCGCGGCGATGGATAATTTCCTCGTCGAAATCACCTGTCCAAACGCGTACACACCGTGGACATACGCCCGTCGTCCGTTTGAAATCGTCGTCATGCCTCGTGACCGCTACCTGAACACCACGAGCGAGAGTGTCATGACGCAATTCACGGCGCGATTTCCGGGCGAATTCATCTCCCGGCCGGGTTTGAGCGACATTTTCACCGGCGACGTCTACGTCAAAGGCATGACCAATTATTTCGTCGTGCCCGCCGTGATTCGTCAGAGTCCGCAGACACCGCAAACGATCTCCTGCTTCATGCCGGACAATCCCACCGTCTCCGGACAGAGCGATCCATTCGAGGTCCTGCCGCACCCGCCGACGGATTTCGGGCTGCTCCTTCCAGCGGACCAGCACGTCCTCAATCTGACGAGTCGTCCGGACGAAATCCGGTTCACCTGGCAGCGTCCCGATCCGCCGGATCCGTATACCGATATCCAGATTTCCCGTTTCAATCCCGTAACGAGCTCGGACAGCGTCCATTACCGCATTCATTTCCTCGACAGCGCTCGGACACGAGAGAAGATCTTCGACGCCGAGGACATGGGACGCACGCCGTCATTCACCATGACGCAGCTCGACCTCGGCCTGCTCGTCAATCATCTCGCAGGCCACGCCGTGAAGTCCGCGGAGATCCTCTGGTTCGTCGACGCCTCCGACGGTGATTTCACGACTGCCTCCACACCCATCTCTCCGACGGTTCCCGGACACCGGCTGCGGGTGGACAACCAGCTCTTCGTCAACCGGGGCGTGGTGTTCGATCCATATTCCATCTCCTCGACGAGCGTGCCTGTCGGAGGCGGCATCAGCGTCGATCTCTACACCGTCAATATGGGCATGCCGAGCGGTGTGTTGAACGGAATAAACCCGGATGTCACTCTGCGCGTGCTCAATTCCACAGTCGACACCGACACATCCGCTCGCTCGTGGAGCGCCGATCCGACTGCCTACAGCTGGAGCCGGCTCACGGTGAACGGGCAGGACATTCCTACCTTCACCGCGCATGAATACACGATACCGGAGACATTGTTCACGAACGGCCGCGCCTCTGTCACATATCGTTCGAGCAAGGCGGAGAGGGATCTTCGTCTTGTGATCGAACCTTCCGAACAGGGACTCGATCAGTCCTCGGCTCCGCTCACATGGAACACCGACACGCTGGAGAATTTCCTCGTGGAGATCACCTGGCCGGATTCATCGCAAAAGGCGGTGTACTACTACTGCGGTTTCGAACTCGTCGTCACTCCACGCGATCGCTTTCTCAATCCGCTTCCGACACTTGTCGCGACGACGCTGAGCGCACGGTTCCCCGATGAACTGATATCATACGCCGGTCAATATCCTTCGCCTTTCGATCCGTATTTCACCATGCAGGGACAGAAGACGTTGATGCTGATCCCGACGGCCGAGCGCGATGCGTCCCTGCTTCCCGGACAGCTGTTCGAAGTTCATCACCGCAGCATGCCGCAAATCGCGGGGAGCAGCGATGCGCTCTCCGTCATCCCGCACGCGCCCTATCCGTTCTCCCTGATCGCACCCGCGGATTCCGCGGAAATAATACTTCAGGATCCGATGTCCACTCCGGATATCTTCACCTGGGAAAAGCCGGTTCCGCCCGACCCCAATTTCGACAGGCGGATATCCATACTCCATTCGCAGAGAATGAGCGACGTGATCAGATACGAGATCGTCTTCGCCGATCCGGCGGACCTCACGCGCCTGGTCGTATGGGACTCCGACGAGAACGGACTCCTCCCCAGCTTCACGACGAATCACGCGCAGCTCGCAGGGGTCATCGATCTTCTCTCGGGTGATCCGATGACGTCTTCAATGGATGTCCTTTGGTACGTCCGTGCAACGGACACGCTCTACGTTACGACTTCGAATCCCAATGAACTCTCGCTGGTCGGCAACCGGTTACGCATCACGAAGCAGGGAACGAGCGCCGTCGATCGAGTGCAACCGGACGACCTCTACCTCTCGCAGAACTATCCGAATCCCTTCAATCCTTCGACCACTATCCGCTTCACGACCACGCGGCGCGGCGCGGTGTCGCTGAAAATCTACGATCTTCTCGGCCGCACGGTCGCGACGATCCATCAGGGCATGCTTGACGCCGGCGAACACACCGTTCAGTTCGACGCCTCCGCCCTTCGTTCGGGCGTGTATGTCTACCGCCTCATTACCGAAGGGCAAACGCTCTCGCGACGCATGGTTGTACTGAAGTAAAAGAAAAACACGGACACTATGAGAAAGCCAGTTTCGAAATATTCGCTTCTCCACGTCGGCCTTATCTTTCTCGCGTTTGTCACTGTCATCACGCAGACAACCGCACAGACATTGACGCCTTTCTCTCTCATCATGCCGAGGGACCAAATCATATTGCTCCTGATGCAGAGA
>CAZWNO010000119.1:7834-11545 GCA_964635845.1 uncultured Chromatiales bacterium | reverse complement strand
GCGATGATATAATATCGGAGACCGACATCCTGATATTACGTCCCGCCGCGCTCGGACTCACGCCCGGCAGTTACCTCCTGCGCGCGCTCACTCCCGCCGGCATGTCGGCGCGCATGGTAACGGTAGTGCGGTAGGAGACTAAGAGATAGCACGCGGATGAACACGGATATCGCGGATTCCCGCGGATAGTCTTTCAGCAGAAAATCCATCCGCGAAAATCCGTTCAATCCGCGTTCCCCCGCGTTCATCCGCGTTCGATGTTTTCCTGGTCAGGCGGTGTTGTCAAGCATCCTCCGCCGCGAGTGAGACGAAGCCGGGGGGACGTGTACGTGTACGTGTGAGAGTACGTTCTCGTGCTCGTGCTCCCGCCTTCGTTCGCCTGCGGCGAACTACGGCGGGCAAGCGTCCTCGTGCACGTGCTCGTGCACGTGCTCGTTTCCTGCTTGCCTGCATCGTGTTCCCATTTCAAAACTCCGCATCAACTTGCAGCGACACTTTACCGAGACGATCGCCCTCGACGGTGTCCGCGCCGCTGCTCATGGACGGCGCGCCGTCCTGGACGGTCAGTGCGTAGCGGAGGCCGAGCAGAAGGCGGGGAAGGGGCTGCCACTGCAACAGGAGGTAGGCGCGAAGCCCGTCGCCGTACATGACAACGTTCTGCATCACGCCGCGCACGTCGTGCTCGAACTGGTAGAGCCGCGTGTCGTAGGAGTCCGTGCCGTAGGCGGTCAGCCGTCCGAGCAGGCTCAGCGTGCGAAAAGGGCGCAGCCGCAGATCCGCCGAGAGCAGCATGCCGTCGCCCGCGGCGAGCCAGGCGTCCCACTCCGTGTGCACGTACTCCGCGCGGAGCCGCAGGCGCGTGCCGTTTTCCGCTTCGTGCTGCAGCTCCGCGCGCAGGCTGCTCTGGATGCGTCTCGCGACCGGCCGGATCTCGCGGCCTGCCTCGTCCTCGGCGGCGGCAGTCTGATCTTTGGACACATGCCCGAGGCGGAGACGCAGCGCGGTACCACGATCGATCGCGTACTCCGCCGTGCAGGACGCTTCATTGCCGGACGACGGCAGATGCACGAAGTAGCTGCGGTTGGGAAACCGGTACACGTCCGTCCACGCGCTGATCTTCAGGCGCGGGACGGGACGCAGCCGCAGGCCGAAGTACACGCCTTCCTCGTTCTGCACGCCGTCGCGCTCGCCGAAGGCCGCGCCTTGCAGGCTGAGGAAGCGCTCGTGGTAGCGGCGTGCGATCAGGGCGACGGAAGCGCGGGACGTGAGATCCGCCTCGAGTCCGCCGATGAACGCGGGCACATGCGTGTGCGCCAGCGCCGCCTCGCCGAACAGCGCGAGCCGCTCGCCGCTCCACCCGGCGTTCGCGCCCAGCACCCAGGCCTCGTCACCGCGGAAGCCGAAGGGCGTGCGTGGTTCGGAAGGAATCGTGTAACGCGCGCCCTGTGCGGAAATTCCGGCCTGCAGCGTTCCGTCCCACAGCGGCAGGTGCGCGGACGCATGTCCGCCGGCCATCTGTTCCTCGACGCTCGAGCGGCGCGCCTGCTCGCTTTCGCTGCGATGCAGTCCGTCGATGCCGAACGCTCCCGCGGTGCCGGTCTCCGCGTCGATGCTCGCGTCGCGTCCGCGATGCGAATAAAAGAGCACAGCATCCGTATATTCGCCGCCAAGCTGCGCCGCGGCGCCGCGCGCGCCGAAGCCCTCGGTGGCGGAACCGTAGGGGGAAAGCAGTTCGGGACTCCGCCCGACGCGCACGGCCTCGCCGCCTTTCCCAAGTCCGAATGCCTGCCAGAACACGAGACCCTGTCCCGCGGTGATCGCGAAATCGCCGAGGACGATCCGTCTGAGAATTCCCATCTCGTTGATCGTCAGGTACCCCGCCAGATGATCGGCGAAATCGGTTTCACCCGGATCTTTTTCCATGAGCAGCGCCGCTTCGACCTTCGCGGCCACCTGCAGCTTCAGCCGCTGCTGCAGGCGCAGGCGCGAGCCGGGATAGCGTCCGTCGAGAAAGCCCGCACGGGGCTGATCCTCCTGCTGGATGCGGCTGCGCAGGGCGACGGCGAAACCGGGTGTGAAATCCTCGTCCGCACGCAAGCGCGTGCAGGCGTGCAGCAGTGCGAGACGGTCGACGTCGCCGTCGAGCACCGAATCGATCTGCTCCTGCGCGACGGCGGGATCGCGCGCCAGTGCGCGCATGCGCCGCGCTTCGGCTCGGCTCAGGAATGGCAGGGCTGTGATGTCTCGCAGCAGCGCGCGCTCGAGAATCACGGGATTGCGCTGCCACCGCTCGAAGCGTTCGAGCAGGGCGGACTGCTCGCCTTCACTCTGCTCGCGCAGCAGCAGCTCGAGTGCGGGATTTCCGGCAAGGTCCTCCGAAATGAGAGTAGACGGCGAAAACTCTTGCGCGTGAACGCGTAGGGTAAGAGCGATGCACGCGACGCAGAGCAGCACCGCGTCTCCTGAAAGGAAACGGATCATGTGACGTTCTCCCTGAACGCTTGTGTATCATCGATGCGCGGAACCTCCCTGGCTCCGCGCGGAATTACTTCGCTCCTGCCTCCAGATCTATCTCATCCAGATTGACCCGCAGCCGGCCCTGGAAGAGGAAGGTCACCGCGATGCCGAGGACGACGGCGAACCACAGCGTCGCGCTGCGGATGATGAAGGTGGATGCCACGGCGACGTCTTTCGTCACGCCGGCGATCTGGGCCAGCCCCGTCAGGCTGCCCTCGGTGGTGCCGAGTCCGCCGGGCAGCATGCTCACCGCTCCCACCACCGTCGAGAAGGCATAGATGAATGTCGCCTTGAGCACCGTCGGCGGCGCCTCGAACACATGCAGGATGATCCAGTACCCGAGGCATTCGAAGAACCATGCGGCCACGCTGAGCGCAACGGCGATGAATAGCGGACGCGGACGCAGCATGACATGCATGCTTTCATAGGCGCTGTGTCCGTACGCGACGTAACGCCTGAGGATGGGAAGGCGTCCGAAAAAGGCGATGATGGCGAGCGATCCGCGCCGCCATGCGAGCAGCAGCGTGACGCCGAAGAAGAACACCGCGAAGGCGATCACCGCCGCGCGGCTGATGTCGAACATGTACGCGCCCACGATCAGCAGCAGGACAAGTCCGATGAAGTCCGTCAGGCGCTCGGCGATGATGATCGGCGCGGAACGACTGATCGGTGTGCCGTTCACTTTCTTGAGAAGGTAGGACTTGAGCACCTCGCCGAATTTCCCCGGAGTCACCGCCATGGTGAAAGACGTGAAGAAAATGATGAGGTTCTCCGATGTCCGCGGCCGCGCGTTGAGCGTCGCCGTGTAGTAATCCCACTTCAGATAGCGGAAGAGGTAGTTCGTGAGCGTGCAGGCGAGGATCAGCGGCGTCCAGGCCCAGTCGAACTGGGCGAAGGCGGCGATCAGATTGTCGATGTCCGCATAGATCGTCAGCGCGATGAACACCAGCGCGCCGAAGGCAAGCGAGTAGATGAGCTTCCTACGCCAGTTCGTTCGCATCGCCGTCCTCGTGTTCCTGATGCGTGAAGCGCCGGTACGTGCAGTAGAAGTCGCAGAGAGGGAGTCCCATCACGTTGTAGAAATCCCCGACGATCTTGCGCACGAACACCGCGCCGAAATCATCCTGTATGCCGTAGGCGCCGGCCTTGTCCATCGGCTCCCCGGTGCGGATATAGGCCCTTATTTCGCGCTGG
>CAZWNO010000119.1:0-7824 GCA_964635845.1 uncultured Chromatiales bacterium | reverse complement strand
CGACTCGACGTAGGACCGGATCTCCTCCGCGCCGAGCTTGCGGAACCACACCTGCGTGCGGACGTGCTTCGTGACCACGCGCCAGGTGGGGACCTCGACCAGCGAATAGCCGGTGAACACTTCATGCCGCTGACCGCTCAGGCGATGCAGGATGCGCACCGCCTCGCCGACGTCGCCCGGCTTCTCGATGATCTCCCCGTCGTGAACCACGATGGTGTCCGCCCCGATCACCACGCCGCCCGTGAGCCTGAACGCGACGTCGCGCGCCTTGCGCTCGGCAAGGATGTCGACGTGCTCGACGGGCGTGACCGCGCCTTCGATGACTTCATCGACCGTGCTCGGGATGCAGTCGAACTGCAGTCCGATCTGCCGCAGCAGGTGGCGGCGGCGCGGCGAACGCGAGGCGAGGATGAGAGAATGCGGCTGCACGGTGTCCGTGGTATGTGAGTGGCTCGAGAACGGATTCCCCAATATCGGAAGCGCGGGGCAGACGCGAAAGTCCGGCGGACGGTCTTCTCCCGCTTTTTTCGTATCATACAAGCCGCATTGTGCATCATACGCGCATGAAAAAAAAGACATAAAGGTAGGACCATGAACGCCAAACGCATGTACCTCATCATCGGCGCCGTGCTCGTCGCCGCTCTCGTCATCGTCATCCTTCTGCCGGACGACGGGCAGACGCCGCAGGAAACTGCGCAGGAAAACGCCATGCCGCCCGGACATCCCGACGTCGGAGGAAACAATGCTCCGAGCAAGGACAACGTTATCACCGCTTTCATGGAAGAGTTCGAGCGCCTCGGCGAGAAGATCAAGAAGCAGCCCGCCTCCGACACCAGCGATGTGCTTGTGTATGCGCACATGTGCCTCGATGCACATCAGGCGGCCGCCGCCCTGCCGCTGCTCGAGCGCTACAGCAAGGCCGCACCGAAGAACATCGACGTCATGCTCGATCTGTCCAAGGCCCATCACGAGAACGGGAATGCGGAAAAGGCCGAGGAAATCACGCTGCGGATCCTGAAGATCGATCCGAAGAATACGACGGCGATGTACAATCTCGGGGCGCTCGCCGCCTCGCGTGACGACAAGGCAGCCGCGCGCAAGCACTGGGAAAAACTGATCAGGGAGTATCCCGATTCGCCCGACGCGGAGCGGGCGAAGCATTTCATGCAGAATCTCTGATACCGGACCGGCGGATCCGATGCATTACTGCATCTTCCGCACCGACCGCATCGGCGATCTCGTGTTGACCCTGCCGATGGCGGACGCGATCAAGCGCGGTGATCCCTCCGCACGCGTCACGTTCTGCGTGCAGGAATACACCCGGCCGCTGCTTTCCCTGGCTTCCCATATCGACGACGTGATTTCGATCGGCGGACGCGACCTCGACGGCGGCGTCCGCCGCTTCGCATCCATGCTGCGCGAGAGGGACATCGATGTCGCCCTGTTCGTCTATCCGCGTCCCCGCCTCGCGCTTGCCGCCGCGCTCGCGCGCATTCCCACGCGGGTGGGCACGCGTTACCGCTGGTTTTCACCGCTGTTGACGCACCGCCGCGCGGAACACCGCCGGAGCGGCGACAGACATGAAATGGAGTATAATCTCCGATTACTCGAAGAAATCGGCATCGCGGCGCCGACCGGACTTCGTCCTTCGCTCGTCGTCGACGAACCGCGCCGCACCGCCGCGCGCGGCGTCCTGCAGCGGGCGGGCATCGACCCCGACTCTTCCTTCATTGCCCTGCATCCCGGGAGCGGGGGATCGGCGAGGGATTGGCCGGCAGAGCGCTTCGCCGAACTGGCGCAGGATCTGCTCGCGGAATTCCCGTCGATCCGGATTCTCGTAACCGGGACGCCGGAGGAACTGCCGTTGTTGGAAACCGTGGCCGCGGGTGACGCGCGCATCCTGCTTTTACGGGAGGCGCTGCCACTGGACCTGCTTGCGGCAGTGCTGTCCGAGGCGAAGCTTTTCGTCTCGAATTCCACCGGACCACTGCACATCGCCGCCGCCTGTGGCGTGCCTGTCCTCGGATTCTATCCCTCCGGCAGGGCGGTCAACGCCCGTCGCTGGGGACCCCGCGCCGAGCGTGCGGCCGTGCTTTCACCCAACCCCGATCCCTCCTGTCCCGCCTGCCGCGCGGGCGAATGTGCCCTCCACGACGACATGCGCCGCATTCCCGCCTCCGACGCCTTCGATGCGGCGAGTGTGTTGCTCGGGATTCACGTCGGATAGTCACGTTCCTGCAACCAAGCATGGCTTCCGAAGCCTTCGATACTCGAGTTAGGCGCACCAAGAGACCCTCCAGGCTGCTTACAGGCGTCAAATGTATGCTGAGAGTGGAGCCATGCATGTGATGGAGTAGCCTCTCGATCGCACTGAGAGAACACCCTTTCGCGTGACCACGGTTTCGTTTGCATGACGCGAGTGCCAGTGCAGATGAGAATCCACGATCCTGATTTCGGACAGTTCCGACGCTACCGCTGGTGTAGCCGAATGCATCTCTTGGCTGAACGGCTGGAAAGGATCGCCGATGCTGGTTCTGCAGTGAATTCTCGTCCTGTCATGCCGAATGACTCGGTACAAACAGTACGGCCTGTTGATTCTGATGTATGGATTCAGGAACTTCACCAAAGAGGTACTATTGCTGCGATTGCCCGTAATAATAGCAGACTCCGGGATGCAGGGATGAAGCGATTGCCCATCCACCACTTGATACTTCGGGAATACATGCAATGAAACATATCATAATATTAATTGTGCTCGCCAGTTTGATTGTATTGAACTTCGAGGATCTTTCTGCCCAGGTTTTCGATCAGGTTTACCCGAGCTTCCCGGCAAATGAAATTACCGACATGATCCGGTGGAACGGTGACACGCTGTTCATCTGCGGATTCAACTGGACCCTTCAGCGGTCAACGGATGCAGGAGCCACCTGGAAGGAAATGATGAATGGATACCCGAAGTACAATCTGGTGCAGATGGGATCGGATGGCAATTATCTGTATCTGCTGCCCGTACCGACCGGATTTACGAAGAATGAGATGGAAAACGATCCCCATGTACTGATTCTTCGGTATGATCCTCGGATCGATGTCATGACAAAACTCTATGTCGACAGATTGCCTTCGAATCGACCGGCTGGAATCCAGATGATGTTGTCGGTTGGTCACTCCGTCGTCTCGCTGCTTCAGGTTTACCAGGATTCGGTACAGCTGAGCGTCTCCACTGATACCGGGATGAGCTGGGGGGAGGTGCGCCTTCCGGACGACTGTTACAATTATGACAACATCCACATGGATCAGCTTTGTTTTCGTGATCCCCGGAATGCCATGGTTTCGATGAATCTGGATCCACTTCTACATCCTGGAAGCAATGTCTATATCACAAATGACGGACAAGATTCCTGGACTCAAATCAGTACGGTACAGCAGCAGTACATTGGATACAACGATACACCCCGGCCACCGGGTGGCTGGTTCGGTGATTCGCTCGTGGTTCTCATACATGAACGAACGACGCCTGTGATCTCGACGGATCGCGGAACGAACTGGCGGTGGTGCGCGCCGGTGAATGGAGTCATCGAGTCGGTCAGCTTCGAGGCGAGCGGAACAGGATATTGCTCCGATGAGATTCAACAGATATGGAAGACGACGGATTTCGGAAGTACATGGGTGAAATGTCGTGAGGGAATCGCAAAAGGCCCGACCGGCGAGGTTCTCGGGTGTATTCTTCAAATAGGACCGGATACGGTCGTGACTGTTGATTTCTACGGACAGATACAGCGGACGGTGGATGGCGGCCTCACTTGGGATGCGATCCGGATGGCTGACGTATGGAATTTCCACAACCTGCAGTTTGTCACACCTTTGATCGGCTATGTCAGAGCAACTGCACGTCTGGACTACCGCGACCGATATCTGCGTACTACCGATGGTGGCGTCACATGGGAAGACTTTGGTGATTTCCCGGTGGGTAACCAGACACCGTATTTCCATTATCTCGATGATGAGCATGCCTTCGCGGTCAGATACCATAACTACCTTCAATCGTCCGATACACTAATATTTCGAAGCACAACTGGCGGAAGTCATTGGGAACCTGTGTATTTCTGGTCGAACGCGGATTCGATAAATCTCGACCTCGTAGTAAGAGGCCATTGGTTCGCGAGCAAGGATACAGGTTACGCGCCGGTCAATGGGAACAGGCTTCTTCGAACAACAGACGGGGGCGAATCCTGGAATCTATTGCCAGGACCAGTCGCTGTTATGCATACAGGCCCACAAATATCCTTGAAGTGGATGGATGCACGTGAATCACCCATTGTGTGGATCGCGGCAACGCGCGATATCCTTCGATCGGATGACGCAGGTGTGACCTGGACAGCCGTGTTGTCTTTACCGGACACAGTGGATAACATTTATGGTTTCCTGCGGGTGGAGGAACTACCGGATGGGGGTACGATAGTCTTTACACGTGAAAGCGTGTATTATTCGACGGATAATGGCGACACGTGGGAGCACTGGCCGGCACGAGTGACATCGGGAGCCTTTGTACAGTTTTCGAAGTTGGCCGGACTAGGACTATACGGAGGTTTTCAATTCTCCGATTATGGTTCGCAGCGTGATATCATGAGTACCAAGGATGGCTGGAGGTCGCTTCACCTGGAAGGAAGTTTCGGTTATGGGGGAATTGACAGCTTCGTGTTTATGGTATTCCTGGATAAACTGCATGGATGGGTGTATGGTTTAAATGCGATCTACCGTACCACCAACGGCGGCGTCAACTGGACGAACGTCACACCATCAATACCGCAATCCCCTCGCATTCTCTCCACATGGCCGCAGCCTGTGACGCACGGCCGGATGATGAGCACGGAAGTTGAACTCACCCTGCCGGGGCCGGTGAAGATCGAACTGTACGATCTTCTCGGGCGAAGACTGGCAGAGGTGTTCGATGCCGAAGTCGAAGCAGGGCGTAGGACAGCGCGATGGCCTACCGCTCGCCTCGACCATGGTGTGTATATATTGCGCTTACTCACAGCCAATGGAACAGCGAGTTCGAAGGTCGTGGTGCAGTAGATTAAGTCATCCCCCCTTCCCGGAGTTTCTTTCCCCTTGCCTGTGAGCGGAAAATTGCGGAGAATGCAAAGAAGGTCACAAATCAGGAACCATGGATGAGCACATCGCGTAGCATGAGCAGCTTTTCAAGGAACCTGCTCATGAAAACCCTCGTCATATCCTCACTCGTCGTTCTGCAGATCACGCTGCTGTTCCCCTCGCTGCTGGCGCAGAAGACCGGAAGCGGCGCGGCCGCGCCGGCGCGGCTCCGCACGATAGAACAGAAAGCCTTCGGCGTGGGGGAGGAACTGATCTTCGACGTCAATTACGGCTTCATCACCGCGGGACAGGCGATGATGAGCATCCCGCGCTACTCCTGGCAGAAAGGCCGCAAGTGCTACGAGGTGCAGTTCCTCGTGAAGTCGAAGCCGTTCTTCGACAACCTCTACTACGTGCGCGACCGCTACGAGACGCATATCGATACCGAGGGACTCTTCCCCTGGAAGTTCACCCAGCGCATCCGCGAGGGCGGCTACAAGCGCGACTTCAGCGCGCGCTTCGACCATGAGGCGCGGAAGGCCTACACCACCGAGGGCGAATACCCGCTGCCGCAGTTCACGCAGGACATTCTCTCGGCGTTCTACTACATGCGCAGTTTCGACTTCAGCAGGATGAAGCCGGGTCAGAAAGTGGAGCTGAAGAATTTCTACAAGGATACGACCTACACGCTCACCGTGGTCTATCACCGCAAGGAGACCATCGAGGTGGAAGCGGGGAAGTTTCGCACAATCGTGCTCGAGCCGATCATGGAGGAAGGCGGATTGTTCAAGGCCTCGGGCCGCATCCTCGTCTGGCTCACCGACGACGAACGCCGCCTCCCGGTGCAGGTGGACGCGGAAATTCCCATCGGATCGATCACCTCCGAATTGATCCATTACAAAGGAGTCAACGGCCCCATCAAGGCCAAGCTCAAATAAGCATGCTCGCCAAGGGCTGCTTCGCCGTCTGTCCCACGCATCCGTTCGATGCCGGCCATCCTTCGCTGGAGGCCATACCCGGACGGATGCGTTCATATTTTGACATGGATGAAACACTCCATGTCCTCGCGTCATCAGACGGCCGCTGCCTCGTCGGCAGCATCGCGGGGAAGGGGCAGGAACGGTGGCTGTCGCTGCACGCTGATGAAAGCAGCGAGCGCCGGCAGGGACTGCGCCGCCGTCTCGACGTGTGAGATCGCGTCCGCGCGAGATTCGCGCCGCGCGCTGTCCGGAATCATTGCTTTTTTCGTACCTTAGCTGGAGCGGACGCAGATCGTCCGCAGGGCAGTCGAAATCTCCCGCAGCGCACAATACCGGTATCCTGCATGTTTCCACAACTCGATTTCAGCCAGATACGGACGCAGTCCGTACGCGAGCGCGCGAGCAAGGTGAATCTTGACGACTGCGCGCGCCCGTTCAATCCCGGCGGGAGCTTCTCCGATTTTCTCGATACGCTTCCAGCCATTCTCAAAGCGAAGGAACTGAAGGAGTTCGCTGCCGCGGTCGCGGATGCCGCGCGCGCGAAAGAACCCGTCATCTTCATGATGGGAGCGCATGTCATCAAGGTCGGGCTCGCTCCCGTTGTCATCGACCTGATGCGGCGCGGGGTGGTCACGCATGTGGCGATGAACAGCGCCGGCGCGATTCACGATGCGGAATCCGCGCTCTTCGGCGTGACCTCGGAAGACGTCGCCGCGAACCTGCAGGACGGCAGCTTCGGGATGTGGCGTGAAACCGGCGACTTCATCAACGGCACGCTCGCGCGCGCCGTGGACGAGCATCGATGCGGATTTGCCGAAGCGCTGGGACGCGGCCTCATCGACGCTGAAGCCCCGAACCTTGCATACAGCATCATGGCCGCGGGCGTGCGGCTGGGCGTGCCTGTGTCCGTGCATGCGGCCATCGGCACGGATATCGTGCATCAGCAGCCCTCGATGAGCGGCGCGGTGACCGGAGAAATGAGCTTCCGGGATTTCCGCGTACTCGCGCACTCGGTTTCGGCGCTGCGCGTGAACAGCGTGGCGATGAATGTCGGTTCGGCCGTCATCCTTCCGGAGGTCTTCCTCAAGGCGCTCACCGTCGTGCGCAATCTCGGATACGACGCGCGCGGATTCGCCGCGGCCAACTTCGACATGATACAGCATTACCGGCCCAATGTGAACGTCGTGACGCGTCCGACGCTCGGTGCGGGACGCGGATTCGTGTTTACCGGTCATCACGAAATCATGCTGCCGCTGCTCGCGGCCATGGTGCGCGAACAACTCGAAGGATAGCAGAATGCAGGAAGGCAATCACGGCGAGACAGAAGACAAGCAGACAATGTACTCCGATATTACTCCGCCGCCGGATCCCGGCACCGAGCGGGCGGAAGCGGACGTGGAGCGGGAGGCGACAGCCCGCCAGGTCATTGACAGCTGGGAACACCGGCTCGCCCAGCCTCCGCTGCATCCGGTCGGCTTCGCCTTTCTGCTCGTCCTGGTGACCTTCGTCGGCTACCAGCTGCTGGGCGGCATTCTCACCTACCTGCTGTTCGGGCTCGAGACGACGGAGAACATCGCCGGCGTGCGCGTCGTGACCGTCATCTCGCAGCTGCTGTTCCTCATGCTGCCCGCGGTGGTGCTGCTGCGCTTCGAGGGCTGGAAGGTGCGCGACGCCCTCCGTCTGCGCATGCCGAAACTCCTGCCGCTGCTCGTGGTCGTGGTCTCGGTGATCGCACTGCAGTTCGTCGTGCAGT
>CAZWNO010000118.1:0-11828 GCA_964635845.1 uncultured Chromatiales bacterium | reverse complement strand
CTTTCACCCCTTCACCCCTTCCCACTGCTACCCGCCCCGTACCTTGTTTCCCCTGCTACACTTTTGTAGCTTTAAGTTTCGCTCAATATCAGACCCAAACACGACGCGGGATACATGTCAGACAATAACGGTCATATCCTCTGGGTGGACGACGAGGTGGAATTCCTCCGCTCGCATATCCTCCTCCTCGAACAGCGCGGGTACAAGGTCAGCACGGTGACGAACGGCGAGGACGCCATCGATTTCGTCAAGAACAAGTCCGTCGACCTGCTCCTCCTCGACGAGTCCATGCCTGGCATCGGCGGACTCGAAACGCTCGGCATCATCAAGGAAACGCAGCCCGATCTCCCCGTCATCATGGTGACGAAGAACGAGGAAGAGAGCGTGATGGAGGAGGCGATCGGCGAGAAGATCAGCGATTACCTGACCAAACCGGTGAATCCGAGCCAGATACTGCTTGTCGCGAAGAAATTCCTGCAGGGCAAAAGCATCGTCGGCGCCAAGACCTCGCAGGACTACATCCGCGAGTTCAACGAAGTGTCGATGAAGCTGCTGGGTCCGATGGATCTCGAGGAGTGGACGGAGATCTACCGGAAGCTCGTCGAATGGGAGCTGGAACTCGACAGCCATCCCGAACTCGGGCTGCAGCAGACCATGACCGCGCAGCGCAAGGAATGCAATCAGGAGTTCTGCAAGTTCGTCGAGAAAAACTACCGCGACTGGGTGCAGGACGAATCCGTCACCCTCTCGCCGCACGTCGTGGACAAATTCCTCGTGCCGCATCTCGACTCGAAGGGGCCGGTTTTCTTCTTCGTCATCGACTGCATGCGTTACGACCAGTGGCTGGTGATGGAACGCCATTTGCGCGACATCTACACGATCGAAAAGGATTTCTACCTCGGCATCCTGCCCTCGGCCACGCCATACGCGCGCAACGCGATCTTCAGCGGGTACTTCCCGAGCGATATCGAACGCGTGTTTCCCGACCTCTGGGCGAGCAAGGACGACGACGACTACTCGATGAACAAGTACGAGAAGGAATTTCTCGAGAAGCTGCTGGATCGCCGGAGGATAAAGCTCCGCAACGATCTGAAGTACATCAAGATCATCGATCCCGAATACGGCAAGCAGATGGTCGGCAATATCTCGGCCTTCGTGAAGAACCATCTCACCGCGATCGTCGTGAATTTCGTGGACATGCTGGCGCACAGCCGTTCCGACTACCCGATCCTCAAGGAGATCGCGCCGGACGAGTCCGCCTACCGCTCGCTGACGAACACCTGGTTCACACATTCCTCCCTGCTGAGCATGTTCCGCCAGATCGCCCGCACGCCGGATGCGACCATCGTCGTCACCACCGATCACGGCAGCGTGCGCTGCCTGCGCGGCAGCAAGGTGCTGGGCGACCGCGAGACCTCGACGAACCTGCGCTACAAATACGGACGCAACGTCAAGGCCGAGGCGCGGCAGGCGCTGTATATCAGGAACGCCGACGAGTACAGGCTGCCGCGGCGAGGGATGACCGTGAACTACGTCATCGCGAAAGAGGATTACTATTTCGTCTATCCCACCGACTACAACAAGTACCTGACCTATTACCGCGACAGCTTCCAGCACGGCGGCATGTCGCTCGAGGAACTCGTGCTCCCCGTCATCACCATGAAGCCCCGGAGCTGACCGTCGGGAATGCGCGAGCGTTTCGTGACATACGGTGAAAAGGAAACCCGCGCCGCCGGACTGCGCCTTGCCGCGCGCATCCCTTCGGATGCGCTGGTGGCGTTCAGCGGCGACCTCGGAGGAGGGAAGACGGCATTCATCCGCGGAATGTGCGAGCACTACGGCTGCGAGAGCCAGGTGACGAGCCCGTCTTTCACGATCGTGAACGAGTACGCCGGAAGCAGCCGCGTCGTGCACTGCGACCTGTACCGCCTCCACGGCATCGAGGAGATCATGGAAATCGGCCTGCACGAAATTTTCTCCGGCGAAGGCATCGTCCTCGTCGAATGGGCGGAGCGCGCGCGTGCCCTGCTTCCCCTGCCGCGGTTCGACGTCGCCGTGCATCACAGCGACGCGGAAGCCGAGCGCCGTTTCGAGATCCGCTTCGTCGAGGACGAAGCCGACAGCATACTCTTCGAGCCCGCCGAACTCCTCGCGAGGCGCGCATGATCCTCGCGATCGAAACCGCGACGGCAAACCTGGGCGTCGCCCTGTACGATGGGGACAACCTCCGCGCATCGATGCAGTTCCGCCGCGGCAACGCGCACGATGAGCTGCTGGTCCCGCTCTGCCGCGACATCGTCGACCACGCCGGCATCACGATGCAGGATCTGCGCGCGATCGCCGTCTCGGCGGGACCCGGTTCGTTCACCGGACTCCGCATCGGCATGGCGGCGGCCAAGGGCATGGCGCTGAGCCTGGAACTCCCGCTCGCCGTCGTGCCCACGCTCGACGCCGCCGCGGAGGGCGTCGCGCAGCGCTGGTCGCATGCGGGCACGACTCTCGCCGTCTGTATCGACGCGCGGCGCGAGCATGTGTACGCGGCGGTGTATGAGCTTGAGGGACACGGCTGGAAGGTGGTGCACGGAGCACAGCTCCGCGAATCCGCGGAGGTCTGCACGCAGCTGCCCGAGGGCTGCATCCTTGCGGGCGACGGTGCGGCGAATGTCCACGCGCTCGCGCCGCGGACATTGCGCATACTCCCCGATCCCGCTTCCGTGTTCGACGCGCGATCGGTGGCAATGGTCGGCGCGCGCATGATCGCCGCGGGAGACATCGCGGATCTCGACACCTGCGAGCCGCTGTACATGCAGGAATTCCAAGTGAAATCCGCGGGGAATCCCCTGCGCTGAATTCGACACAACCGGAGACGAATACACATGGCCTGGTTCAAACGCAGCAAAAGCAACATCGACGCCGCCACGCCCCGGCGTGAAGTCGCCGACGGTTCATGGGTCAAATGCGAACAGTGCGGCGAAATGATGCATCAGAAGCAGCTGGCCGCCGCGATGCACACCTGCATCCACTGCGGCGCCTCGTTCCGCGTCACCGCGAAGCAGTACATCGATTTCCTTCTCGACGAGGGAAGCTTCAAGGAACACGACAGGAAGATGCGGGCCACGGATCCGCTGCAGTTCCGCGACACCAAGGCCTACGCCGACCGCATCGAGACCATGGTGCGCGGCACCGGCATGTTCGATGCGATGCGCAGCGGCATGGGGAAGATAAAGGACATTCCGGTCTCGATTGCCGTGATGGATTTCGGCTTCATCGGCGGGAGCATGGGCGCGGTGGTGGGGGAAAAGATTTCCCGCGCCATCGACCGCGCGATCAAGCACCGCTGCGGACTGATCATCGTCTCGGCGAGCGGCGGCGCCCGCATGATGGAGGGCGCCTACTCGCTCATGCAGATGGCGAAGACCAGCGCGCGTCTGACGCTGCTGCACGACGCCGGACTGCCATACATCTCCGTCATGCTCGATCCCACGACCGGCGGGGTGACCGCGAGCTTCGCCATGCTGGGCGATATCAATGTGGCGGAACCCAAGGCGCTGATCGGTTTCGCCGGCCCCCGGGTCATCAAGCAGACCATCGGGCGCGACCTGCCCGAGGGTTTCCAACGGGCGGAATTCCTCCTCGACAAGGGCTTTCTCGACATGGTCGTCCCGCGCAAGGAAATGCGTGACACGCTCGCGACGCTGCTCACCCACATGAAGGCGGAGTGATCGTCGGCCATGCGAAACATCAGTTCCATTGCGGAAATGCAGCGCGAAGCCGAACGGCTCCGCGTCGAGGGCAGGCGTATCGGGTTCGTGCCGACGATGGGTGCCCTCCATGAAGGACATCTCGACCTGCTGCGCCTCTGCCGCCGAAACTGCGACGTCGTCGTGATGTCGATCTTCGTCAATCCCTCGCAGTTCGGAGAGAACGAGGATTTCTCACGCTACCCGCGCGACCTCGAGCGCGACGCCGCCCTCGCGAAAGCGAACGGTTGCGACATCCTTTTCACTCCGGAAGCCGGGGAGGTCTATCCCCCGGCATACGCCACCTGGATACAGGTCGACGGTCTGAGTGCCGTCCTCGAGGGCCGGTTCAGGCCGACGCATTTCCGCGGCGTGGCCACCATCGTCACCAAGCTCTTCCTCATGGTCCGGCCCCACTGCGCTGTTTTCGGCCAGAAGGACGCGCAGCAGGCGACCATCATCCGCCGCATGGTCCGCGATCTGCACCTCGATATCGAGCTGCTCATCGCTCCCACCCGGAGGGAACCGGATGGACTGGCAATGAGTTCGAGAAACTCGTATCTTTCCGAGTCCGGGCGCACCGAAGCCCTCGCGATATCGAGATCCCTCCGGCTGGCCGAGCATTACGTGGCCGAAGGCGGACGAGACGCGGAGGCGATCAGGACACTGGTGACGAAAGAACTCCTCCGCATCGGCGCCCTGACTATCGATTATGTCGCAGTTGTCGATGCGGAATCGCTCGAGGAATTGCAGACGATCACGGCACGACCGGCTTTGATCGCCGTCGCCGTGAGAATTGAGAATACACGATTGATCGACAATGTGATAGTCAGCGCAGAAACGATAGTACCATGAAACGCACGATGTTCAAGTCAAAGATCCACCGGGCCCACGTCACCCAGGCGGAATTGTATTACGAAGGCAGCATTACGATCGACAGGGATCTGATGACGCGCGCCGATATCCTCAGCTACGAGAAAGTCCAGGTCGTGAATGTTAACAACGGCAATCGCTTCGAGACCTATGCGGTCATGGGCGAAGCAGGCAGCGGCACGATCTGTCTCAACGGCGCGGCCGCCCGGCTCGGCCATGTGGGGGATGAGGTCATCATCATCACCTACGGCGAATACGAGGACAACGAACTCGAAGGACACGCGCCCACGATCGTTCTCGTCGACGAACACAACAGGGTCAAATCCGTCCTGTAATGCATCCCCTGCCCGCATATCCTCCCACTACGCAATCGTCATGCGTCACCGGCTGAATTCCTGACCTCGATGAACACTCCCGAAGCCAGTCCCCGACCGCTCGCCGCTATCATCATGGCCGCCGGCCAGGGCAAGCGCATGAGGAATCCCGGGAAGGCGAAAGTCATGCACGAACTCGCCGGCATGCCGCTGATCGCGCATGTCGTGCGGCTCGCGCACGCGCTCGGCTGCGAACGGATCGTGGTTGTCGTCGGACACCAGCGCGAGAGCGTGATCGAATTCCTGCGTGACAGCGACCGCTCCGTCTCCTTCGCCGTGCAGGCGGAACAGCTCGGGACGGCGCACGCGGTGCTGACGGCTGAATCCGCACTCGACGGCTTCGAGGGCGACGTCGTGATCCTCTCGGGCGATGCGCCGATGACCCGCACCTCGACGCTCGAGGCGGCGCTCGCGCGTCACCGGGAGCGCGGGGCGGCCGTGACGGTGCTGACCGCGGTGCTTCCCGATCCCACGGGATACGGCCGCGTGATCCGCGGCGCGGACGGCGCGATCATGAGGATCGTCGAGCACAAGGATGCCGGCGCGGCCGAGCGCGCGGTGAACGAGATCAACAGCGGAATCTACATTTTCGACAGCCGCCTGCTTTTCGAAGCACTGCGGCAGGTCGGCAACGACAATGCACAGGGCGAATACTACCTCCCGGACGTCTTCGGAATCTTCGCGCGCGAAGAACGCGTCATGATTCCCTGGACGGTCGACGACGTCGATGAAATCCGCGGTGTGAACACCCTGGAGCAGCTTCAGGAAATGGAACTCCTCTACGAGCGCCGCCGGCAGGAACCCTGATGCGCTCCCCATCGTTGAGAACTTCGTGACTTTCACTACTTCATAAGCGAACAGACAATGGCAACCCGGTACACCATCCATCCGGAAAATCCGCAGATGCGTCTCGTCGATCAGGTTGTGGATCAGCTCCAGCGCGGAGCGGTCATGCTGTACCCAACGGATACAGTGTACGCGATCGGATGCGATATCAACAGCAAGGCGGGACAGCAGCGTATCCGCAAGATCCGAAACCTTCCGGACAACAAGCCCCTGACCTTCGTGGCGTCATCGATCTCCCAGATATCCGACTACGCCAAGATCTCGGACTCGGCCTACCAGATCATCCGCCAGCTCGTCCCGGGCCCCTACACCTTCCTCCTCCCTGCCACAAAACTCGTCCCGAATCTCGTGCTGAATGCCAAGCGCACCACGACCGGAATCCGTGTCCCCGACCACTTTCTCTGCCAGCTGCTCATCGCCGAACTCGGCAATCCCCTCATCTCCATGTCCGCCAAGCTCGATGAGTGGGTGGAACCCGCGTACAACGAGGAATTGTTCGATCTCTTCGAGTCGCGCGTCGACATCATCATCGAGATCGACGCCGA
This sequence comes from uncultured Chromatiales bacterium, assembly GCA_964635845.1. Classification (GTDB taxonomy): domain Bacteria; phylum Bacteroidota; class Ignavibacteria; order SZUA-365; family SZUA-365; genus SZUA-365. The sequence continues at coordinate 5,450 of CAZWNO010000118.1, read as the reverse complement.
GTACCGCTCACCCGATGGCGATCACCTTTCGACGATGATCGACTTCACCGGGGAGCTTCCCTGCATCGTGCGGGAAGGACTGGGGATAGAACTTGCGAGTCAGATAGTCTAGCAGGCGGCGGGTTTGCGGCGCGTCCAGAAATAGCTGCCGTACAGGATCGCCTCGAGGACGGTGACAATGATGAGGGAGATCGTGTCGCTGTCGAGCCACGGCCCGAAGCCTTTCTCGGGAAAGAGAAAGCGCACGATGAAGCCGGCGATGGTCCATCCGACGGAGAAGATGATGCCGACGAAAGCGACCGACATGAACGCGTCCGCGAGCTTGTGGTCGATATAGCCCTTGGTGAAGACGTAAGTGGCGGCGACGATGTGCAGGTAGAAGATGAATGAAGCGATCATGATCAGTAGGCGTCTTTTCCGAAGAAGATGGTGTACAGGGTCTTGAAGATGATGCGGATATCCAGTTTCAGGGACCAGTTCTCAATATAATACAAATCGTACTTCGTGCGTTCCGCGATCGGCACCTCGCCGCGCAGGCCGTTGACCTGCGCCCAGCCGGTGAGCCCGGTTTTGAGGCGGTGCCGTTCGAGATATTTGGGGACGTAATTCCGGAACTGATCCACGAACTCGGGCCGTTCGGGACGCGGCCCCACCACGCTCATCTCCCCGCGCAGCACGTTGATGAACTGCGGGATTTCATCGAGCGAGAGCCTGCGGAGCAGCCTTCCGACGCGGGTGACGCGGGGATCCCCGCGCTTCGTCCACGTCGGCCCGGATTCCCTTTCGGCATCCACCCGCATGGTGCGGAACTTGAAGAGGTTGAACTCCTCTCCCTCCAATCCCACGCGCCGTTGCCTGTACAGCACGGGAAGCCCGGATTCGAGGTGTATCATCAGCATGATGACAGCGGCGATCGGGGCGAACAGCAGCAGCACTATCGAACTGAAGACGATATCGAAGCTCCGCTTGGCGATGCGCGACCATGTCGTCATCGGGATATCCTTCACTCCGATCATGAGCGTGCTGAACAATTCCTCGAGACGCAGCCTTGCGGGAGTGATGCCGATGACTTCGGGCTGCAGCAGGATCTGCGCGCTCTTCCCCTCGAGCAGCGCGAACAGCTTCTGGAGTTCCTCCTTCTCCCCGGGCGCGAGGCACACGAGTATCGTCTCGATGCGATGCTCTTCGACAATCGCGGGGAGGTCATCGTGCGTCCCGAGCCGCGGGCTGGAGACGCTCTCGATGCGCTCATCCGCGTGGGAGATGTATCCGACCAGCCGATAGCCCCGCGACGGCTGATGCGTGATGCGGAGCGCAAGCTCCTGGGCCAGCTGATTCGTCCCCACGATCAGCACGTTCCGCAGCTCCTTTCCCTTGCTGTAGAGGTGCTTTTCGTAGGCCAGCACCAGCGCGCGCCCGAGGAAGATCAGCACGATCGCGATCACCCAGATGAAGACGAACACGATGCGCGAGTAGGAGAACGCGCGGTAGAAGAATGTCAGTCCCAGCACTATCAGCATGCCGAAGCTCACCTGCCGGATCACGCTGAAGAACTCGAGGCTGAGATCCACGTCGCGGCGGGTGCGGTACACCTTGCGGCGGCTGAAGATGAACACCCATACCGGAGCGATGCAGATGCCGCCGATCACGTAGGCCATCAGCGGAGGATATCCCTTGGTCACGGGAATCCATGAAGTGAGGGGACTTTCGAAACGGAGCAGGTAGCTGAGGTAGAACGATGCGACGATGGCGACGACGTCCGAGACGACGGCGAGCAGCGGGATCAGAAGATCGTTTCGACGCGGTTTCGCCATGGCATACGGGGACTCAGAATTCGACGCGCAGGTTCACCGTCGGGAGAATCGGCAGCATGTCGATACGCTCACCCGTGGTGCGGTCGTAATAGAACATGTTGTTGCGATCATAGAGATTGAGCACGCTCGCCTCCGCGACGAGCCGCACCCATTCGAACTGGAACGCCTTCGACACGCTCAGATCCAGGCGATGGTATGACGGCAGGCGTCCGGTGTTTTTCGCGCCCAGCATCGTGTAGGGCTCCCCGCTCTCCCCGATATAGCCGCTGCCGTCGAAGAGACCGGTGAAGAACAGGCGGTCGTAAAATCCCGTGATCTGAGAAAACGGCAGACCGGTTCCGAACTCCCAGCGCAGGTTGATATCCCAACCCTCCGCGGGCTTCCAGCCCGCGATGAGATTGAGGCTGTGGCGGCGGTCGTAGCGCGGACTGTAGGTGAAATTTCCCACGGTGCGCTCGGTGAAGCTGAGCGAGTACGAGACAAGGCCGTAGTAGTGCGGGAGTTTGTCTTCGAGGAAGACCTCGAATCCGTAGCTGCGTCCCTCGGCGCGCACGAAATCCGGATCCTTCGAATCCACTTTGTCGCGGTTGTACTCGACCAGGTTCCGCATGTCCTTGTAGTAGCCCTGCAGGTTGAAATTCAGTCCCGGGATGAACGTGACGTCGCCGTCGATCCCGATGATGTAGTGGTCGGCTTCCTGCGACGGCTGGTCATCGGTGATGGGAATCCAGGTCTCGAACAGGGACACGACATCGTCCTCATTGGTGATGGTCACCAGGCGCTGATGCACGCGCGCGTACGACGCCTTGAGCGACAGCGACTGGGATGCGTCGTAGCTCAGGCCGATGCGCGGTTCGAAGGCGTCCGCGCTGTTGGTGGAGAGAACGGAGAAAATGTCGGAGCGGATGCCGAGTTCGAGCGAGAACGGCCGGAACTGCTTGAGCTTGTACTTGAACCAGATGCCCGTCTCGCTGTTCTTCCGCGATTCATCGCGTTTGTAGTTGGCGGAGTTGACGAAGGCGAAATGATATTCCGGGAGGCGGAACATGAATCCCGCGCCGTACATGTCGCCGTCGTCGCGGAAATAGGTGACCGAGCCGTTGAAGTAGACATCGTTCACTTCGGAGAGGCGCGGATTGACGAGCGAATTCTCCCTCGGACGCAGTTCGCCCCGGAAATTGCTGAAGCTGAAGGTCATGTCGATCAGGTACTTGTTCTCGAGCACCTGGAACCAGCTGATGCCGTAGGCGGCGTTGTTCCACTGGTATTCCGGATCGGTATCCGAATCGGAGCGGATGTTGTCCCCGCTGAACAGTGTGTGCACCGAGAGGCGTCCGCTCTCCCCTGTCGTCACGTTCGCGCGTCCGATGATGTCATAGAAATCGAACGGTGTCTCCTGCCGCACGAAACTCTGCAGCACTTCGTCGAAGAGGCTCTTGCGCGCCGACAGCATCCAGGATCCTTCCCAGGGTGTGGGACCCTCGAGCAGCGCCTTGCCGCTCACCTGGCTCAGGCTCAGCTTCCCCGAGAAACGGTTCTTGTTCCCTTCGCGCGTGCGGATGTTGATGACGGACGAGAGCCGGTTGCCCCAGTGCGCCGGGAAGCCGCCCTTGAGGATCTCGGCTTCCTTGACCGCGTCGGCGTCGAAAATCGAGAATATTCCGAGCGCATGGAAAGGATTGTAGATGGTCATGCCGTCGAGGAGGATCAGGTTCTGATCGCCCCCGCCGCCGCGCACGTAGAACTGGCTGCTCACGTCGCTGGTGGCGACGACGCCCGGCAGCACGGCGATGGTGCGGAACAGGTCCGCCTCCACGGCCTTCGGCACCACGGAGATTTCCGCGGCGGAAATCGGCATCGTGCTGATCTCCGTATCGTAGCGGATGCGGCGCTCGGCGGTGGTCTCGACCATTTCCATCTCCACGACCGCGGGTGCGAGCTGAAGATTCAGCGTGACGATGCTGCCCGCGACGATGGTGATTTCGCGGTCCACCGTGCCGTAGCCGATCAGCGTCGCGCGCACGCGGTGCTGGCCCGCGGCGATGTTTCCGATGAAATAGAAACCGTTGACATCCGTTGCCGCGCCGACGCCTTCCTCGGGCAGGTAGATGTTGACGAGCGAGAGGCGTTCGCCTGTCAGCGAGTCCGATACGATTCCCCGCACGCCTCCGCGCTTGCCCTGTGCGTGAACGGATGCCGCGGTGATGATTAAAAGGAGAGCGAAAAAGAGGCAGATGGTCGCTGAACGCTTCATGGGCTAGGGTCTGATTGAGGGAGTCGTTGACGGCGGCGTGGAAAAAGAACAGCGGATAATCGTACCTTGCGAGCGAAGCACATTCTCAGACGCCACCCCGATGCACTTCCATTTCACCCGGGACCATCTCGAATTTTTTTCTTCCGGCCGTGCCGCCGAAATCCGTGTGGAATATCGGAAGCAAATAGAAAAGTACGCCGATTCGCTCAGAATACAAACCGCTCTCAGGGCACAATGGAGCGACCTTTCGCCGGAGATTCTCGCCGCCTGCATGGCCCAGTTCGAGCTGCAGGAACGCGGCGCGGTGAAATGCGGTCTGCCCGACACCGCGCTGTATAGCGGTCCCGCACTCGAGATGGCCTCGTCGCGTGCGACGGCGCGGCTGCACGCCGACCTGCTCGCTCCCATGCTGCGGCGGTCCGGCGGCGGATGCCTGCTCGAAATAGCCGCGGGGATCGGCGCCGACAGCGTCGCGCTGTCCGCTGCCGCGCGATCGCTCGTCGCGATCGAATCCGATCCCCTGCACGCATTTCTTCTTCGGCACAACCTCCGAGCCGCCGGGAGGCACAATGCGCTCGTCCTCCGCGGCGCTGCGGAGCGTCTGCTGCATGCCCTGCGCAGCGAACGGATCGACGCCGTCTTCGCCGATCCCGCGCGCCGCGCCGGTGCGCGCCGGAACATCGGGATTGAGGATTATTCACCCCCATTTTCCTTTTTCTCATCCCTTCCCGCCGCGCTTCCCATGCTGATCAAGATCGCTCCCGCCGCGGAGGCGCCCGCGGACTGGGGCGTCGCCGCCGTTGCTGCGGACGGAGAGTGCAAGGAGCTTCTGCTGCACCGCGGACTCGATCTCCCGCCGCGCTGCGCCCTCGATGCCGACAGCGGCGCGCGCTGGATTCCGGGCGGCGCGATTGCACCGATCGCCGTCGCCGCTCCCGCATGGCTGATCGAGCCCCACGCGGCGATCATCCGCACCGGCGCGCTCGCGCAGTACTGCCGCGAACAGGGCTGCGAACCCATCGACCCGCGCATCGCCTACGCGTGGTCCGACCGCGAACCTCGCAGCTCGAACTGGCATCAGCGCTTTCGCATTCTTTGCGTGGAGAACTACAGCCGCAAAGGCCTGCAGCGGAGCGTGGACGAACTCGGCTTCGGTCCCTCCACCGAGATCAAGAAGCGCGGCTTCCCCGACACTGCCGACGAGATTCGAACACGGCTGCGCCTGCGCGGCACGCGCAGCGGCGTCATCATACTCACACGGCGCGCCGACGGGCATCTGATGATATTCGCGGAGCGGTGAGGGGGGCGGGGGCGAGCACGTTTTGCGAGCACGAGCACGTATTGCGAGCACGAGCACGTATTGCGAGCACGAGCACGTATTG
>CAZWNO010000117.1:3566-12014 GCA_964635845.1 uncultured Chromatiales bacterium | reverse complement strand
GGAGACAAGATACGAATATTATTACGACATATCAAGCGTGACATGACACTAGTCAATTCCCCGGTAGTTTGAACCATTGATTCCTCAATCCCACAGTACAGTCGTCTATAAATTACTAATCGCCCCGTAAAGGAATGTCCGAGGGACTCTGTCTCCCCCATGCCGCGAACTGCTGGGCGTCAGACGGATGACAGTACCAGAAGATCCATTTAACCTCGCCCACCTCCGTTTTCGAGGAGAACTTTCTCGTTCGCAGCGCCTCATCTGCCCAGTCGACAAACCTCGGAGGACGAAACTGCTGGGTGATCGTGCAATGAACACGGGCATCGAAGTTCCCATGACAACCAGATCCGTTCGTAGGTATTAATTACATGTGGCAGTTTACCTCTTTGTGCTGCGTTGCGATACGCAACTACTCCCTCAAAACAACTGCAACTATCGCCATAATTCTGCAACTACTTTCCTCGAAAATCAGCTATTCTTCTCAATATGATAACTTTTCTATAGTTTAGGAAACCGACGCTCTATCCACCTGAGCTACGGGGGCGTGCAAAGCATTGTAAAGTACGCGGTAGCAGCGTAAAATAAAAGCATCATCGCGTTCACTGGTGTCGATGCAGCCGGCAGAAATCACCATAAAAAACAACTCGTTCCGAAAGACGACTGGACTCATGCAGGCAGCTTCCATCGTGACACAGTTGCAGATTTCATGGATAATCCGAATGGATCAGCGAGAATGGACGAAACACGAACGCGCCGTCAGCACTTCGGATGAAATAGCCGTATTGGTATCCTGCCAGGACACCGTCTGACTGAGCTGAACCGACTGCGGGGAGCAGGGTCAGGATCGGGAAACAGACGTGCACGAGAGTTTTCACTGTACACTTCCTTGGCGGGCTCGAACAGTACCCTGACCACGCTTCACCCGTCGGTGGAGGATAGTGTCGAGCGACCAGGATCCCGCACCGACAACGAGGAGGAACACCGATCCGACGAGCATCGCCAGGTCGGTGCGACCTTCATGCGCCATCGCCCAGAAGCCGTACTTCCCTGCCGCTGGGTCTGCGAAGCCCCAGAAGCCGTGCCCGAGAAGGACGGGCAGCTTCGTCGAAATGATTGCTACAAACATGTTGAAGATGAGCGGGATTGCCGCGAGGCGCGTGAACAGCCCCAGGAGGATGAGCAGCCCGCATGCCGTCTCGATTGATCCGACGAAAGGACCCGTGAACTCAGGCATCGGAATGCCGATCCTCGCGAACCGGCCTGCGCCCAGCGCGGCCGGGTAGAGAAACTTCTGGATACCTTCTGAGAGGAAAACTCCTCCCACCAGAACTCGAATCAGGATCGACGTTCGGTCGTTGGTCGTGGACAAAAGCCACGATGATAATGACGCCATATATCACTCCTTCGGTGTGAACTGACCGAGTTCGTAAATTCCCAGATTTTTTTCGAAATCGGCGACACGCGCGACTATCACCTCGAATCCCTCCTCACCGAAACGTAGATGCTCAAGTCGTTCGAAGTCTTCGCCAAGAGCGTCGTACTCGTTTCGCGAGACGATCTCCCGAAGCGCGGGGAACAGGACGGTGTCCTCCCGGGCTTCGTGCGGGTTGTACATGCGTATGAATTGCCGCATGGAAATGATCAGTTTGCTTCGACTTGACGGATCGCGCAACGAAGCAGGATTTGCGTACTTCAGAGTTCCATCGGTGAGGCGGCGGCCTGCCTGGTGCTGGGTCGCAAGAGTATCAACAAGGTCGACAAGTCGGTTCGCATTCCTGAATCGAGGGAACAGGTAGTCTTCTTCAAGTTTCTCGTGGTAGTCCTCGATGAACGACTGAATAATTCGGGCTGAGTCCGAGATCAGTTCCGGAGGTGCGTCAATGTCGTTTTCGAGACGTTGTATGATCTCTTCGTAGATCAGAAGTACTCGTTTCAGGACGCCATGTTCTCGCATCAAGTCCTCTCCGGGCGAGACCATCTCTTCGGAATCATCTTCGCCGCCGAAAGCTATTGATGGTATCCCTGCAAGGCCACCGCCGGCAAGCAGGAGGGGTGCACCTGTTGAAATCAGGCCGATGAACCTCCTGCGTCTCATCTGTTCTTTCCTGCAACCATGTTCCGCATTCATGAATAATCCTTCCTGGACGTTCGGGAGTCGACATGTCATGAGTACTCCGCTGAAAACAAGAAGCTGAACGCTACCGCCACCCTGGCGATCGATATCCATACCATGACAGAAAACAGAAGCAGGAAGCAGATCGTTTCAAACCAATCTTGGGACATGCTGGAAAGTGCTGAACTCATCCTTTGCGGATTCAGATGGAAACAGAGTCGGGCCACGCAACCTCGCCGATCACACCACGAGAGACGGAACCGAACGCAATCATCACGAAACCTGCCTTAAAGGATCTCAGCAAGGTCTTCCTGCGAGTTGAAGCTGAATTAACAAAAGGCCAAAACCCATTTCGTCATTTGGGCAGACGCCCGTGGGTTCCATACAAAGGACCAATTCGATCCCTGACTTGAGGAAACCGTCGCTCCATTTACCTGAGCTACGGGGGCGCCACGCTGTCATCGTGCGAAAATGCGGGGAGAATACACATCCGGGAAAGGAATCGGCCGGGATGGTGCGGTATGGCCTGACTCAAACGCCGGGATCCGGGAAATGCCACGCGGCAGAAACCCAACCGGTGTGTTGCATGTACAACGGAGTCGTCCAAAAACCGTCGTATTACTGATATAATTTTCATACACAAACCGGAGATGGTACAATGAAAACGTTCATCATGGCCGCAGTCCTGCTCTGCGCGCTGCACAGTGCGGTTCTGGCACAGGGCGGGGGCTCCGGAAACGACAAGATCTTCGGAATCGGCCCGCGTTTGGGATATTATAAAAGTGGTGACGCATTCGAGGGCGGATGGTATTTCGGAGGTCAATTCCGCGTGCACCTCATGCCCTTCCTCGGCGCGGAGGCGGCCCTGGATTATCGTGCGTCCGAGACATTCAGGTTCCCGGCGAACGATGGACAATCCTACACCGCGGATGTGGCCTATGTCCCCGTTACCGTGTCCCTGCTCGGAATGCTGCCGCTCGGGGGCATTACGCCCTACGGTCTCGCGGGCTTCGGCTGGTATCACACGAGCGTGGATTATTCCTCTCCCTTCGAGGCAATTCCGGGAGGCATATTCACCGATCATACCGTGAGCAAGTTCGGCTACCATATTGGATTGGGTGCCGAATTGAACATGAACGCTAACGCGGCACTGACCGCCGATTATCGATACCTGTTCCTCAAATCCGATATTCAGGGTCCGTCGGACCTCATCAATGACGACGTCACGCTGGACACGAAAGACAGCGACGGCAGCGTCTTCACGATCGGTCTGATGCTGTATTTCTGATTCGCTGTCCCGCCCGGGCGGCGATGGAAATCGTCCCGTCATTCCACACGATCCACTTTTCATTTTCCCGCGGACGCAGTCTTTTCGTCCGCGGTGCCCCGATCACAATTCCAGGAGGAACAATGAAAACTGCATTGAGATATCTCGCGCTCGCATGCATTCTCCTGTCGCCGGTCGTTGCCCGCGATCGTCACCTGCACCGTGCCGTTTCTACGCACCACGGTGAAGTTCGCGTGCGTCGACTGGGCGTGCCGCAGGATGTTGCTGAAGGCTTCCTGGCAAATGCGGTACAGTAGGATTTCGCCCGCGTCACCAAACACTCCGTCGATCGGATCGAGGGACATCTCGACGTGCATCCCGCCTGTAGTGGTAACACTGTCGGCGAGTGCTCTGAGGGCGACCGTCAGACCGATGAGGTCGAGTTCAACGGGACGCAAGTCGTGGGAAATCACGCGGACGGTCTGCATCGCCGTGTTGAACGGCGGCACCCACTCGACCATTTCATCCTCGGTCACATACTGTATGCCCTGCTTCGTCTGCAGCTGCGCGGCCGACTGTGCGGTCAATGCACGCACTTTCGCCACCTTGATGGCCGGGAATACCGCGGCGACGTCGTCCCCGACCGATTGCACCGCGGACGCGAGCTGGGCCTCGCTGCCCGAATATTCCACCAGGTAATGTCCCGCGCTTTTCCGCATGGCGTTGGATCCAGCATCGGTGGTAGAGATGGGATCCGTCGGTTCCTGATTGCCGCACCGGGCGATCAGCAACCCGACAAGCAGGAGATACCGGCTGAGTACTCGATGTGTGTGCTTCATTGTGAACCCCGCGAAGTTGATATGTTTGTATTGACCACGGCCTACCGGCCTCTTCATGGTGCAGAGGGCGGATATCCATCAACGGTGTCTCATATCCGGGATAGGAATGCGACACGTTCACGTATCGATTTCACATGGACGACTGATCGCAATTACGCCGTATCCGGCGTCGGGATCAATCCGTAGCAGTACCGATTTTTGTATGCCGGATAGGAAAGATGGGTGGTGGGACGATCATCAGACACGGGCGATCGCAAGATCCTGCCGCGGGTGGACATTTTTCAGAGATGGTCCCTGTATTGCATGGCATAGCGCAGGAGTGCGTAGCATCCGTGCACACCGAGTTTCTGTGTGAGGTGTTCTCGATGGGAATCGACAGTGCGCCGGCTTATGCTGAGGAGCTCGGCGATCTCGCTGGTGGATTTGTTCTCGCTGATCAGGCGCAGGATCATGCGTTCCATACGCGTCAGTCTAACAGCCTCGGCTCCCGCTGCGTGTGGCCTTCAGTTGTCGCCGCGTGAAGGCTGCGCATGTTCGATGAGCGAGGGACTGCAGAAATATCTGCCGGCGAGAACTTCAAGGATACCGGTTTTCAGATCGGATACGGCGGAATCCTTCAGCACATAGCCGGTCACCCCGTATTCCATCGCCTGGTTGAAGATCTCGACACTGTCGGTTATGGTGAGGATGATCATCCTGGTGGACAGCCTGTCGCGGTGCACTACCGCTGCCACGTCGATGCCCGACAGCAGTGGCATTTCGATATCGAGGATGGCAACATCGGGGCGAAGCTCCCGGATGCGGTCGAGCGCATCGGCGCCGTTTTCGCATTCCGCGATGACGCGGAATCCTGCCCAGTTCTCGATGATCTCGCGCAGACTGGTGCGCACGATCGGGTGATCGTCCGCGATGAGGATGGACGGAGATGTCGCAGTCATGTCGTCGCTCCGGAAATTTCGGTGATTACTTCATGCACGACGGGGATGGTGATGCGCAGCGATGTGCCCTGTCCTTCGGCTGTGCGCAGGTTGAAACGTCCCCCAAGCATCTCGACTCGCTCCTGCATGCTGCGCAGCCCGAGTCCGTGTCGAACGCCGGCGGCGCGTTCCGTGATGGACGACATGGAAAATCCCCGGCCGTCATCGCTGACGCTGATCGTCAGCTCGCCGTCGTCCCGACCGGCCCGCACGTTCGCTTCCGTCGCGTGCGAATGCCGGAGGATGTTGCTGATGGCTTCCTGGACGATGCGATAAATAAGGATTTCCTGATCCTGAGAGAACAGATGATCGATGGCCGTGATCTCCATTTCGATCCGAATACCGTTCGTGTCGTCGCTCGCATGCACGAGCGAGCGGAGCGCGGCGGTGAGTCCGAGGCGATCGAGTTCGGTGGGACGCAGGTTGTGCGTGATTTCCCGCACGGTCGACATCGCCATCCCGGTCATCTCGATGATCCTGTCCAGCTGCGGTCGAAGGACATCGGGATCATAGTACTGTTCGGAGGCAAGCATCGCGCGGTTCTTGATCACGACGAGTTCCTGCCCCAGACTGTCGTGCAGATCCGACGCAATGCGCTTCCGCTCGACCTCCTGCATTTCAAACAATCCCCGCGTCATCTCGCGTCGCAATTCATTCTCGCGGTGCTCCTTTTCCGCCGCGAGCCGATGTACCTCTGCTTCGGCTGCCTGCGCCTGCAGTGTTGCGGCCTCTGCGCGAAGGACCGCGGAGTCCGCCTGGAGCAGCGCCTCGCGCCGGCGCCCTTTCATCAGGCGATAGAGCGTGAATAAAGTAATTAACATGAGAGCGAGTCCTGCCGCAAGCAGTTGCGCAATCAGCGTACGAGTTTTGATCTGCGAAAGCTGCGTAGCCTGCATTTCGATATAATGCTCGATTCCCATACTCTCTATCATGTCGAGATTGAGTGCACGCCTGAAACCAGCTGTTCGAGCCATCCACGAGCGGTCGCGTGATTCTCTCTTGATCAGATTTGACACGACATGGCCGTTGGAGAGCGCACCAAAAACGGAATTGACATCTCGGCAAGCCAAAGCGATGATCAAGGCACGCTCGATGTTCGTACGAGCGTTTTTCAATTCATAACCGTTTCTGGATTGGGATACGCCCAGCGTTGCGAATGCCTCGGCGAGGACCAGGCTGTCACCGCGCACACTCGCCCGGTCGATGACCAATGCACAAATGCTGTCGACCGGACCTCCGCCAATCAGAATTCTCGCGCTGGCAATTCTGATCAACGCGGAGAGTATGCCCGTACTATCGCCGACACGTTTATAGTACTCGAGCGATTTCTTGCATGATCGCATCAGGTCACCAAATCTCAACCGTTTGGCATGCAGGTACCCCTTGATGTTCAGCACTTCCGCGAGAGCCGCCGTATCGCGACGCCGTTCAGCGATAGCCTGCGCCTGCGCCAGAAGAATCCCCGCGCTATCCGTCAAATTATCGTCTCGCAATGCAATGTATGCCAGTCCGTTGTAAACGGATACCAGAGTGGAGGAATCTTTCACCACACGTGCGAGCCGCTCCGCACGACGTAACAGTGTTCTCGCAGAATCGCCGATTGTGGAATGGAATACCGCCCAACCCTGACTCGCATAGGCCGCGGCGCGGAGGCGCGGCGAACCGCAGTGTTCCGCCAGTTTGCATGCCTCCTGCGCCTCGGCTGCCGCACGACGGAGGTTCCGCGTGCGTGACTTCTCCGAGGCGGTAAGCAATGCGATAATACGGATGCTGTCCCGGCATGTATCGCTCTTGTGACGGCCTGTTCCGGTAAGGGAACTTCGATGCGTCGCCACGTCTCCCACCGCGCTTCCGACGGATCGCGCGGACATGGATGACGGCACGGCATATGCGCCGTTCAATGCAGCGGCTCGCTCAATGACCCCGATGTCCGGGGAGACAGTCCTGCCGAAACTGCAGATGCAGAACACGCAGAGCACGAGCAGCGCTGTGATTGTCCGCTGTTTCATCATTTCCTCCATCAGGAAAAGACGGTCGGTTTCGAAGTGAAACGCACAGCATTTCGTTACACATTGTCGGTGAAATAACGAATGCAAATTACACTGACGGAGGTACAAGATCAACCGATACGATTTTCACTTATTTCAATGTTCGGGGCGCGTCCTCACCTATGCCCTGCCGGAGCGGTTTCCGTTTCCATGCGCGCCGTCGGAACGGACGCAGATATGGGACCGGGTAGTACTCCGTAATATTGGCAGAGAAGGATGCCCGGCACAATCCGCAGGATTACCTATTTTTCACCCACTGCGGTGTTACCTTTGGGTACCGAATATCACACGAGGATCGGAGTGTCCATGTATTTCGAAGCCTTTCATCCGGGGCTCCGCACGACGACACCGTCGCGGACGGTGACCGCCGAGGAACTCGATGCCTTTCTCGACATCGCGGAACTGCATCTGCCGATGTTCCTCGACGATGCGAGCGCGCAGGAACTCGGACATCCCCGGCGGTTGGTGACCGGTCCGATGATTCTTGCCATTGCCATGGGACTCGTGCGTGCGACCGGCTGGTTCGATCAGGTGATAGCGGGATTGGCGTTCAACAACATGCGCTTTCTCAAGGCCGTACACCCCGGCGATACCTTGCAGGCCGATATTTCCGTGATCGAGACGCGTCCGACCAGGAATCCGCAACGCGGACTCGTCGTCATCGCGTACGAAGTAACCAATCAGGAAGGCATTCCTGTTCTGGTCATGGAAGGAGCGTACCTGTTTCGGAGAGCGCAGGAAAAGTAACGTGCACGCCGTCAGCGCGGACTTCCCTGCCTTTCGGTTTCCAGCAGACGCAGTTTCCGCCAGAGTCCCCCGCCGTAGCCGCCGAGACCGCCGTCTGCGTTGATGACGCGATGGCAGGGGATGAGGATGGCGATGCGGTTGAGTCCGTTCGCGTGTCCCACCGCGCGCGCGGCGTTCGGCATGCCCATCTCCGCTGCAAGCTCGGCATAGCTGCGTGTCTCGCCGTAGGGAATGCGCTGCAGTGCTTCCCAGACGTGCTCCTGGAATGATGTGCCGGGACAGGTCAGTGGAATGGTAAACGCCATGCGCGTCCCCGCGAAGTATTCCGCGAGCTGCGCACGCAGCGTGTCGAAGAGTGGATGCTCGCCCGGCATCATCGGGAGCTGGAATCGTCGCGCGATCGTGACGAGCTGCGCTTCGAGCATGCGGCGGTCGGTGAATTCGAGCAGGCAGA
>CAZWNO010000117.1:0-3556 GCA_964635845.1 uncultured Chromatiales bacterium | reverse complement strand
AGCGTCGTCTGTCGCACCCGCTGCCATCGGACCGAGCGGTGTCTCGATCCATGCAAGCGTGATGATGTCGCGCTGCCGCGCCTTCCCCGGTGGAACCGCCGTCAGCTTGCCGAAGGCTTCCCTGAATCCGGAGTGCGATTCCCATCCCGAGCGGTACGAGACGTCGTCGATCGACGCGCCGCCGCGCAGTGTCGTGAAGGCGTTGGCCAACCGGCGTCCGCGCGCGTATGCCTGGAATGTCATCGCGTATGTCTTGAGGAAATGGCGCCGTACGGTGACGGGATCCAGTCCCATTTCCCTCAGGTCCGCGTCGCGGATGCGCCGCTCCGGTTCCGCTTCCACACGTTGGAGCAGCGATGCCAGCCAGGCAGGTGCGTCACTGGCGCTCTCCATCGGCCGACACCGGCGGCAGGGACGGAAGCCCGCGAATACCGCCTCGCGTGCGGTGGGATAGAATTCGACGTTCTCGGCTTTCGGCTTCCTTGCGGCACAGGAAGGACGGCAGAATATCATCGTCGTCGTGATGCCGGCGTAGAAGAGTCCGTCGCAGCTGCGATCCCGTTCCATAAGTGCGCGCAGCATGTCGCCGCGGGTCAGCGTTTCGTTGTGCTGTGTGTTCATGGCGTCAAAGATACTGTCCCGTCGGCCGTACTTCCACCGGAAAATGAACTGCGAAATTTCCACCGCTGAAGTACGCGGGGCCCGGCCGCTCCCGCCGGCGATTCTTGATTCTTCTGCATCGGCGGAATAGATTACCCCCGCAGCCATGCAGAGCAACATCGACCACCAGAAGCCTGGGATTTCCTCGTGCTGATCGTGACAACGGAAATACGGATACGGGAATCCGAATTGGAGGAGCGGTTCATCCGGGCTTCGGGACCGGGAGGACAGAACGTCAACAAGGTCGCCACCGCGGTGCAGATCCGCTTCGACGTGCGGCATTCTCCTTCCCTGCCCGAAGAGGTGCGCGTCCGCCTGATGCAGATCGCGGCGGGACGCATCACCGACGACGGCTTCCTGCTCATCGAGGCACGCCGCTACCGCACGCAGGAACGCAACCGGCTTGATGCACGGGAGAGGCTCGTCAGGCTTGTGCAGAAAGCCGCCGTGCCGCCCAAGCCTCGCAAGCCCACCCGCCGCACGCAGGCTGCGAACCTGCAGCGCCTCGAGTCCAAGCGCCGTCGCTCCGAGATCAAGCGGACGCGGCGGGAACGGGGCGAGCAATAAAAAAACCGGGCGTCTGCATGGCAGCGCCCGGTGATTTCACGTGATCGAATCTCAGTACTCGAGCATGCGCGGCAGGGACTTGGCCTGTTCGATCCAGCTCTCGATTTCCTTCTCGGAAGGAACGCGGCGCGTGAGCTTCTTCGCCTCGTTCACATCCGCCATCTTCTGTGCGAGATTCGTCGGATTCCGCTGCGCGAGTTCGGGAACAGTATCCACGCCCGCCGCTTCGAGCAGCTCGGAGTACTCCGATCCGACGCCGGAAATGCGGTACAGGTCCGCCATGTTCGCGAATTTCAGGATCTTCGTCTCCGGCAATCCGCTTTTCTCGGCAAGTGCCTTCCGCTGCTGCGGCGTCCGTGCGCCCGTGAGCAAGGCGTCCGTATCGGCGACGCCGGCCTTCCGCAGTTTTTCACCAAATACCGGACCGATGCCCTCGATGTCCTCGATGCCGTAATTTGCCATGATCCTCTCCTTGTTCACTTGATGTAATCATGTTCTTGATGTTCGAGGCGAACCGATTCCAGAGTGCTCAGAATCCGAGGTTCTTGAGCAGGCCGCCAATGCCTCCTGCTTCCTTCGCGGCATCGGGAACCTTGCCGTCGGGTGTAATCTTGTCGACCACCTGCGGCAGCAGGGATGTGAGTTTGTCCAATACGTCGTCGGTCGAAAGTCCGAGCTTGCCGGCGATCGCTTTCACCTGGTCGTTGCCGAGCACGGATTTGATCTGATCGGCGGAAATTGGGAGGTTGCTGCCCGTCCCGATCCAGGACGAAATCGTTTCGCCGAGACCGCCTTTCGTGAAGTTCTCCACCATACCCTGCAGTCCCGCGCCACCCTCGCCGCCGAGCATGCCGCCGATCGCGTCCATGATTCCCTTGTCCTTCCCTCCGCCTGTCACGGCGCCCGCGATGTCATCGAATATGCCCATGATACTCTCCTTAAAAAAAATGAGGGACACCGCTTCCGAGGAGGAGGCGGTGTCCCGGAGTAGTGCTTATTTCACCCGATAGAATTCAATGCGGCGGTTCTGCTGCTTTCCTTCCTCGGTCTTGTTGCTGGCGATCGGTTTGTCGGGACCGAATCCCTTTGTGCTGATGCGGTTCGCTGCGATACCCTTCGCGATCAGCCACGCCTTGACCGATTCCGCGCGGGCTTTCGACAGCTTCATGTTCATCGCGCGCTTGCCGACGTTGTCGGTGTGTCCGTGGATCTGCACGATGATGCCCGGCTCGCTGTTGAGCGTGTGATAGGCCTTCATCAGGATTTCCTCGGACTCCGGCATGATCTCGGCGCTGCCCGTGGCGAAGACGATCCCCTCGAGAACCAGCTTCTTGCCGACGTCGACCTTCAGGCGCGGGATATCGTCCGAGGGATCGAGCGGATTGGTGTTCCGTGCAACCTCGGGACCATCGTTCACCGAACCCTTATCGGTGTCGGGGACAAGCGGATCGGTCTTGTACTGCCTGACTTCCTCGCCATCCTTCAGGCCGTCGGCATCGGTATCGGGATTGTTCGGCAGCGTGCGGTACGATTTCACTTCGTCGAAATCGGTCAGCCCGTCGCCGTCGGTGTCGGGCTTCGTCGGGTTCGAACGATGGGTTTTCACTTCCTCTCCGTCCTCGAGTCCGTCGCGGTCTGTGTCTTTCTCGAGAGGATTTGTCTTGTGTATCGTCACTTCCTCACCGTCGGTCAGCCCATCCTTGTCGGTATCCGCAACGAGCGGGTCGGTTTTGTGCTCGTTTACCTCCGCACCGTCGAGCAGTCCGTCACCGTCCGTATCGGTAACCAGCGGCTTTGTCATGGTCTTGAGCACTTCCGTGCCGTCGGTGAGACCGTCGCCGTCGGTGTCAGGCTTGAGCGGGCTGGTCTTGTGCGTGCGCACTTCCTCGCCGTCCTTGAGTCCGTCTCCGTCGGTATCGGGATTGTCGGGATCGGTACCGAGTTCTTCCTCTTCCCTGTTCAGCAGTCCGTCACCGTCGGAATCGGCATTGGAAGTGCCGAAGCGGATGGTGAAGCCGCCCATGGCATGCCAGTAGGCGTCCTTGATGTCATCGAGCGCCGGATTGAGATCGTCGGAAAGGGTGATGTCGGGCCCGCCGTTGAGGTCGATGGTGAAGTTCTCCGCGACGGGGAACTGCAGTCCGATACCGAGCGGGAACACCACGGACGTCCCTTCGAAGGTCAGCTCGTCGTTGGCAAATTCGGGCTGTCCCTGTGAGCGGATGATATCATCGGAGGGACGGGTCTTGTTATCGAACATCAACGCTCCGGCGCCGGCTCTTCGCCCTTTGTTGTGGGATAGTTTAAGGCTTCGTAATATCGCATGAGC
>CAZWNO010000116.1:0-12142 GCA_964635845.1 uncultured Chromatiales bacterium | reverse complement strand
TGCCGGTGCCGATGACGCCGTGATCGCGTGCCCAGGTGCACAGCATCTCCCCCGATCCGCTGCCGAGGTCGAGCACGCGGGTACCCGCATCCAGCCGCAGCGCGGCGCCGAGGGTGGCGAGTTTTTCATGCGTGAACGGATCATGGATGCGGTGCGCGCTTTCCGAGATGTTGAAGATCCGGGGAATATCCACTTTGTCGAAACTCCGGAAGTGTGGAAAATAAATCAAGGTACAAAACCTGATTCGGAGTATCAAGTCCTCTTGTGAGGACAGACCGCTCCAGTCCCCCTGCATGATTCAATCCTGCAGTCCCGCCATCGTCCGCCATACTTCGTGATAGAGGTGCAGATGCCGCCGCTGGTCCGGATGTTTCGCCACTTCGGACTTGAAATTCGGATAATCGATGCTCCCCGCGAGGAGCGTGAAGACGGCGCCGAGCGCCTGTCCGCTCACGATCAGGCGGAAGCGGTAGTCGGCGGTCGGCCATTCCTGGATAGCCCCGGCGGCGTCGTAGCGTTCATGCTCACCTACCGCTGTCGGGTCAATTCGTTCATGTCCGTGGATCTCGGCAGCGAGCCGCACGAGCGCGGGATCCGATAGATCGCCGGCGAACGCGTCCTGCATCGCATCGCACAGGTTCACGAGATCCCGCCTCACACGCGCCCGGATGAAATACCGGTCCTGCGCATCCTGCTTCACGCTGAAATATCCGTATTTGGTACATAGCCACATGGTCGCTCCCTTGTGTTGGAAAGATTATGCATCTGTACCCTTTTCCGCGGGACATTCCCGCGGGAGTCGGGCGGCAGCCGTCTCGCAATCAGCTCGGCAATATCGCCTTGCTGCGCGGCGATCCTTCGTTTCAATACTGTACCCATGATACGACAGATCGAGCGGATCCACCAGACAGCGTGCAAAATCCGGAACGATTGCCGCGTGCCGCGGCGACGGCGTCCGGGCCAATCCTTGTTATCGAAGGCCCGCGGCATGCCGAATATCACTGCACGCGCGAGCGCGTCGAATCAGTCTGGAATAATCGTGAAGATCCGAAAGATCGGTATTTTCCATCCGCCCGGGGGGGGGGTCAATTTTACGCTGCCGGAAGGGATTATTTATACGTCACAGCTACCGCTCCCCCGCACCTTTCCACCAGAACATGACTTGTCCTGCCAAAAGCGGCAGCCCGACGGAGGGGATCCGCCGGGCTGCTCACGCCTGAAAGTGATGTCGCCAGGGGGAGGTAGATTAAAGAATTGGCGACAGTACCAAGGTAATAAAGTCTTTTTCAGAATCAAGAGCGACACGGGATTGATTTACAATTTATTTTTCTGTATTTATATCAGGTCTACATCCACATAGTAATTTCCCGACTGCTGAAAGGATGGCAACCATGCGTGGATACACGACTACCCTGATGCTTCTTGTGCTGTATCTTTCGGGCTGCATGGCGACGGATGTCACGCCCCGGGTCGCGCTGTGCGAGGACCTCGCGGGATTCCACCTCACCGCGACGACGTCGAACGAACTGGCGCAGAAGTACTTCGACCAGGGACTCACACTCTACTACGGCTTCAACCATGACGCGGCGATCGGGATGTTCACGCAGGCGGCCGCGCTGGATTCCAACTTCGCCATGGCCTACTGGGGATGCGCGATCTCGGCCGGGCCTCATATCAACAACCCGATGATGGACTCGGCGGCGGCGATCGCGGCCTTCGAGGCGGTGACGCGCGCCTCGTCGCTGGAATCATCGTGTTCACAGGTCGAACGCGCGCTCATTCTCGCACTCCGCGAGCGCTATGCCTGGCCCGTGCCCGAAAACCGCGCGGCACTCGATTCCGCGTATGCGGACGCGATGCGCGAGGTGTTCGAGCGCTTCCCGGCGGAATGCCTCCACAGGTCCGAGCGGCACGACGAGGCCATGGCCGCCGACGCGCAGTTCAGAAAAGTGTGGAGCCGCGCCGATATCGATATCAAAGCCTCCTGTTTCTGTCGAGTGAACTGACGCACCGGCTTTCATTTATGAGCGCGGACGCGTAACTTTGGCGAAACGCCTGACACGCGTCAACAACTCGCTCATCCACTACAGGTCTCCCGTGCGCGCACTCCTGGTGGGACTTCTCCCATTCCTCCTCGCCGTGTCTCCCTGGCAGCCCGCTGCTGCCCAATTCGCCAAGCATGAAGAAAACGACGGTCCGCCCATGGACCGCCCCGCCATCGGCATCTCCGCCGGTTTCCTCGGTAACATGCATTCCGCGGAATTCGCGAAGCTGCCGGGCATCCCGAGCTGCTGCGCGGGCTATGACGGAGGCGACGGAACAGGACTCGCCTTCGGCGCGGCCGCGCGCTTCGCGATCGACGACGAATGGTCGCTGAGCCTGTTGCTGCGGTATGCGGACTACTCCGCGACAATGACTTCGGAGGAGGAAATCGGTCCCGTGCTCACGCCTCGCGGCCCCGAGTCCGCGGCGGTGGAACACAGCCTCGTGTCTCGCACCACGGTGCTGGACTTCCGTCCGACGATCGGTATCCGCCCGATCACGGGAATCGGACTCACGCTGTTCACCGGACCCCACCTGTCCTATTTTCTTTCGAACGAGGTCGCACAGACCGAGGAATTGCTGCGTCCGGCGGACATCACCTACGACGACCTTCAACGCGAGCGCAATAAATACGACGGAGAGGTCCCCGATGCGGCGGGATTCTATGCGGGCTTCTCGGCGGGTATCCGCTACGGCATCATGCTCGGGACGCGCTGGTCGCTCTGGCCTGAAGTCAGCGTGCGCCTGACGGCGACCTCGCTTTCGGGCGGGGTGGACTGGATGGCGCACGGCGTCGACGGCTCGCTCGCCCTGCTCTACCATATTCCGAAGGCTCCTCCTCCCCCGCCGCCGCCGCCGCCCCCGCCACCGCCGGCGCTGGATTCCGATATCCGGGTGTTCGCGAAAGCGCCCGACGGCACACTGCGCGAAGACGCACGCGTGATCGTCGAACGCCTGACGCGCAGCGAACTCTTTCCGCTGCTGCCCTACGTGTTCTTTCCGCAGGAGGGCGCGGCGCTGCCCGAGACGCACATGCACTTGCTGCAGGAAGCGGAGACATCGCAATTCGACGAGACGGCGCTTCCGAACAACACACTCGGCATCTACGCCGAAATGCTCAACGTCGTCGGCGTCCGCATGCACGCGAATCCGACCGCGAAAATCACACTGACCGGCTGCAACAACGCGACCGGCGCCGAGAAGAACAACCGCGCGCTCTCGCAACGCCGCGCCGAAGCCGTGCGCGACTACCTCGCAAGCGTGTGGAAGATCGACGCGAAGCGCATCCGCATCGTCACGCGCAACCTTCCCGAGGAAGCGCCGATGGTGGACGCGATCGAGGGCCAGGAGGAAGCACGCCGCGTGGAGATCAGCTCCGATTCCTGGGCCGTGCTCGCCCCCGTGCGCTGGCAGTCCGTCGAGCAGAGCGTCTCGACACCCACCATCGTGCTGCGTCCGGACATCACTTCCGAAGCCGGGGTGAAACGCTGGACGCTGCGCGTGACGCAGGGACAAACGACTTACGCCTCCTTTGAAGGCGAAGGCGCGCCCTCGCAGCTCGAGTGGCCGCTCGACACCGCGCGCCTCCCGCAGGCGGGACGCAGCGTCGACGTCGTGCTGGAAGCCCAGGACCGAGCCGGTCAGCTCACGACCGCGCGCGTGGGGCTCCCCTTCGAGACCGAGACGCGCACGACCGAGGTCGTCGAACGCGTCGGCGGGCGGCGCATCGACCGCTTCAGCCTCATTCTCTTCGACTTCAAGAGCAGCACGATCGGCAGCGCGAACCAGCGCATTCTCGACATCGTGCGCGGCGCGATCACACCGCGGTCGAAGGTGACGATCTACGGCTTCGCGGATCGGACCGGTTCCTCCGAAATAAACAGGAAGCTGGCGCTCGACCGCTGCGAATCCGTGCGCACCGCGCTGGGCGCGAGCCTTCGCGACATCGACGTGCAGCTCGAGGCAGTGGGCAGCGACCGCCTGCTGTTCGACAACGACATTCCCGAGGGACGCAACTACTGCCGCACCGTGCAGATCGTGGTCGAGACGGGTCTGAATTGAAATGAATGGATGGATAGCATGAGAATATCGACGCCGCTTTTCGCAGTACTCTGCCTGCTCGCGCTCGCGCTTCCCCTGCGGGCGCAGCTGACCTTCAACGTGCTCGGCACCGACGGGCGGAACTATCCCGACATCGCGATCCGCTTCGAGGCCTTCGATGCGGCGAATGCGTCCATCCGGACCTTCGCGCCGAGCGATTTCACGGTGGTGGAAAACGGCACCGTGCGTCCGGTGATCTCCGTCTCCTGTCCCCCGCCCATCACCCCGCCCGTGTCGGTCACCTTCACCTTCGACATCAGCTTCAGCATGACCATCGACGCGCGGCTGCAGAACATGAAGAACGCCTCGTCGCAACTGGTCAGCGATCTCTCGTATCCGCCGGCCGCCAGTGTCATCACCACCTTCGGCGACAACACCTCGATCGTGCTTCCATTCACCAACGACAAGCCGTCCATTCTCAATACCATCGCGGGACTGACCGCCTCCGGCGGCGGCACAAACTTCGTCGGAGCCTTCCTCAATCCCGGCAGCGGCGCCATCGACGTGACGAAGAACCTGCCCGGCGACCGCTACATCATCTTCATGACCGACGCCTTCGAGAACCTGACGCTCGCGGAGGAGAACTCGATCATCACCGCCGCCCGCGCCGCCAACATCCGTGTGTTCACCGTCACGGTTTCCCCGAACACGATCAATTACAATCTGCGCCGCATCGCGCAGCAAACCGGAGGCGAGTGGTTCGAGAACGTCATCACCATCCAGGCCGCGCAGGCGATCTTCAAGGAAATCGGCGATCAGATTTTCATCTACCAGCCCTGCACGCTCGTGTACCGCACCGACGGCTGTGACACCGAGCGCAACATCACGGTGACTCTCCGCAAGAACAACCGCACGGTCACACGCAACACCAGCGTGAGCGTGCCCGTCGCGAACCTCGCCTGGCTCGATGTGAGCAAACCGCTGGTGGATTTCGGGATGGTGCCCGGCGGACAGACGCGGACCGACAACGTGACCATCACTTCGCGCGGGATCACGATCAACGTAAGCAGCATCAGCTCGCCCGAGAGCGCCTTCCGCATCACCGATTACGGCGGCGGAGCGCCGCCCTTCATTCTCGGTCCCGGACAGTCTCGCACGCTCACCGTGCAGTTCCGTCCGGTGAATACCGACCGTCTCGTCGCGCCGCTGCGCATCGTAACCGACGCGCCGTGCCAGGAAAACGTCGTCCTTTCGGGCGGCGTGTTCGATCCCGCGCCAATGAAGCTGACCGCACCCGACGGCGGTGAGAAGATGTTCTCGGGCACGACCTTCCGCTGGTCATGGACCGGCATCAGCGGCACGCAGGCCGCGGAACTCGAGTACAGCACCGACGCCGGTTCGACCTGGACCTCGATGACGAACAACGCATACAACTATTTCTACAACTGGCGCGTGCCCACCACGCCGAGCGACGAATGCCTCGGTCTCGCGCTCACGAAGGAGGAACGCATCTCCTCCCTCGACGCACTGTGGACCGGCGAGCAGCCCGCCGCGGTGAACGCCGTCGCCGTCGCCGAGAGCGGCACGCTGACCGCCGCGGCACTGGCGAACGGACAGGTGAAGGTGTTCTACCCGAAGGACGCGGCCTTCGTCACACTGATCAACGCCCACACGGGCAGCGCGACCACCGTCGCATTTTCACCCGACATGCGCTGGCTGGCCACGGGCGGCAGCGACGCGCGCGTACGTATCTGGGATACGCGGACCGGCACGATGGCACAGGAACTGACGGGTCCGAGCGGGACGGTGCACAGCGTGCGCTTCACGCCCGACGGCAACTACCTCCTCGCGGGCAGCGCCGGCAATGTCGTCATGTGGCAGGTCTGGGACTGGGGCCGCGTGTGGACGCACAACGGCGACACGGGCAACGACGGCGCTCTCGCCGTCAGTCCCAACAAGGACTACATCGCCACCGCGACCGGCAACAATATCTCCATTCTCGAATTCAACTCGGGCAACCGCATCCGTCAACTCAGCGGACATACGAGTCCGATTCGATCGCTCGACATCTCGAACGACGGTTTCGTCATCGCCTCCGGCAGCGACGACCGCAGCGTGCGGCTGTGGAACGCCATTAGCTGGGACGAGATCCGCGCGCTCACCGGTCACAACGCCGCCGTGCGCTCGGTGCGCCTTTCCAACGCCGCGGGACGCGTGCTCTCCGCATCGAGCGACAATACGATCCGCATCTGGGACGGCCGCAACGGTTCCCTGCTGCACACATTGAACGGTCATAGCGCCGGCGTGAACGGCGCGGTCTTCGACCGCCGCACGCGTTACGTCATCTCCGGCGGCGCGGACCGGCGCGTGCGCGTCTGGGGTTACGTGCCGCCCGTCGCGGACAAGAGCGACAGCCTGTGGACCATCATCATGACCGTCACCGATCTGCAGGGTGTGCCGCCCCAATTCGAGGCGCTCAAATGTCCCGATACCTGGAGCGACAGCGAGGCGATCTTCCACAACACCGGCAATCAGATCGTCAACGTGCTTCGCGCCCGCATCACCGGCGCCGACAGCAGCGCGTTCTCCTTCGGCGCGGGTTTCTCGATTCCGCCGGACGTGATCATGCAACCCGAGGACACGCTGCGCGTACCGCTGCGGTTCTTCCCCGCGCGGACGGGCACCTTCGATGCCGTGCTGGAACTCGAGACCAACGTGCCGGGGAGTCCGATCATCACCCTTCCGCTCGCGGGACGCAAGGACACGGTGCGCACGATCATCTCCCCCGACACTCTTGACGCGGGCGAACTCTACAGCTGTTCGCTGCCGACGGAGCTGGAGTTCTACATCGCCAACGTGGGATCGGTGAATGTCGTGATCGATTCGATCGACACCGACATTCCCGGCGTGGTCTCCTTCCCGAGCGGCTTCCCGCGCACGATGTTTCCCGGCCAGTTCGACACCGTCAAGGTGCTCGTGCATCCCTCCACAATCGGCGCCTTTCAGGGCTACGTGAAAATGGAGACGACGCCCTGCGGTTTCACCGAGGACATCATCATCCGCGGCAATCTCGTTCCGACCGCCATCGTCGCCTCGCCGAACCCGGTCATTTTCAATTTCGCGGCCGTGGGCGACACGTCCTACGCACAGACGGTGCTGCGCAATCCGACCCTCGTTCCGATGGCGCTCGACAGCATCGCGCTGCTGTTCAGCAATCCCCCGTTCGCCCTGCTCGACAGCATCGTGCTGAGGGATTCGACGGGCGCCTACGATACGCTCCTGGTCCAGACGGGCGGCCTGCTGCTCCCCGATACATTGCAGCCCGGTGACAGTCTCGTGTTCCGCTTTGCGTATTTCCCGCAGAGCGAGGGCAGCGCAACAGGACGCATTTTCTTCCACACGAACGCGCCCTGCAACGATTCGCTCTACGTGGACCTGCAGGCGTCGTCGCTGAAGAAACCCGCGATCGCGCATACTTCCATAAACTTCAGCAATCTGCTCTGTCCCGACGAGCAGTCCTCCACCGCCTTCGCTACACTGCGCAACGTCGGAGGACTCCCGCTCACGGTGAGCGAACTGCGGAAGGCCGGAGCCAATCCGGGAGATTTCCAGATAACCGGACCCGCTGTTCCGCTGGTCATACCGCCCGGCGGATCCGAGGATGTGCAGCTCGTCTTCCTTCCACAGGCGAAGGGATCGACGCGCAGCTTCATCCTCGAAGTCGTCAGCGACGCGGAAAACGAGCCTCTGGTGCAGATCCCGTATTCCGCGCGGAAGGACAGCGTCGGCATGTCCGTCCTCCCGCTCGCCGTCGACCTCGGTGAGCGGTACATCTGCGAATTCCCGATGGAAGCAGAGTTCACCTACACCAATCACGGGACGGTGGACATGGACCTGACCGTCGACACGACGGTCATCGGAGCCGGATTCCGCACAGCGAACAGGACCTGGCCGGTGCGCCTCGCACCGGGGGCGGATTACGTCCTCCGCGTCACCTTCGATCCGCCGGCAGTTGCCTACGGCAGCTACGAGGTTCAGATCCCGTCCTCCGCTCCCCTCTGCGGGACGAGCCACGCCGTGACAGCGGCATACAGTTACGCGCCGCATGTCGCGGACATCGCTCCGTCGTCCATCGACTTCGGCACGCTCGGCTTCGGCGGTTCCGCCACCGGAAGCGTGCGGGTGAGCAATCCCCAGGGATCGCCCATGCGCGTGCGGATCACCCAGCCCGCCGGGCCCGAGATCTCCATCACTTCACCCGCGACCCGCGACACGGTGCTTGCGCCCGGTGAGACGCTCACGATAGCGTTGCGCATGGACGCCACCACATCCGGTGACATCAGCAATCAGCTGACCATCGTCACCACGCAGGTATGCGGCGACACCGTCGTGATCCCGCTCACGGGACGCATTCAATCCGCCACCGCGGCGCTCGCGCTGCCCGATCTCCAGGCCGAGATCGGAAGCCGGGTCGTCATCCCGCTGCGGCTCACCGCGGCGACGAATCTCGACATCACCGGCACGCGGAACTTCACGGCCGACATCGTCTTCAACCGCTCCATCCTCTGGCCCGAGAGCATCGCCGCGACGAACGGCACGATCACGATGACGCAGATCCCCGAGAACGGCGAGCTGCGCGTGCGGCTCACGGCCACGCACGCTGCGACACCCGTTACCGGTGTGCAGGCAGAACTCACCTGCCTCGTCATGCTCGGTGACAGCGACAGCACCGCGCTGCGTCTCGAGAACTTCGCATGGCTCAGCGGCACCGCCGCGACGACCACGACCGACGGCAGCCTGCGCGTCCTCGGCATCTGCGAGGAAGGCGGAAAGCGGCTCGTCGCCCTGCCGTCCGGATTACTGCTGCGGCAGAACAGGCCCAATCCATTCAATCCCAGCACCGAAATCAGCTTCAACCTCCCCGACGACGGCGAGGCGACGCTCGTCGTTCACGACATGCTCGGACGCAAGATCGCGACGCTCTTCGACGGGCCGGCGGTGAAAGGAGAACACCGCGTCACGTTCGAGGCGGGAGGGAGAGCGAACGGGAATTACATGGCCGTGCTGATGTTCGGCGGGGAGAGCAGGACGATCCGGATGGTCCTGGTTAAATAAGATCGAGAGATTCGAGCATTGGAGCATTAGAGCCTTAGTGGATGGCCGAGCCAACGGCTTGGCCATCCAAACCGAAAACCGAGTCAACCAGGATGACGTAGGGCCGAGCCAACGGCTCGGCCACAGTCTCCAGCGGTTTTCTGCTCCTCTGCCGTTTCCCGGGTGACAGTGTGTTGGAGGGCCAAAAGATCGACGATGGCCGCGCACTCGAAGACAGAGGCGCGGGCATATCCGAAGAAGCGGTTTCGATCCGCTCTTGTCGTCTTGCCGTTCCCCTCGGCAATGTTCAGAAGGATGGATTCCATCGCGCGCTCAAGCTGATCCTTGAGCGACTTGCGTATCAATGCCCGCGACCGGCACACAGCATACGCCCACTCACCGAATTGCTTCGCAGCCTGATACGCGTACGGTTTTCACACGAGCCTCGGGAGCGATGCGGATCACAACCACTTGCTGTGTTCCAGCGCGAAGCGCAGCAGCGCGAAGCTGCCATGCAGGTCGAGTTTTCCCGCGAGATTGTACCGATGCCGGTCGACGGTGCGCGGACTGATTGACAGTTCGTCGGCGATTTCTTTCGTCGATTTGTTCATCGCGATCAGGTACAGCACATGGCGTTCCACCGGCGTGAGCGAGTTCAGTCCGGGTCGCGGCTCCTGGAGCGTCTCGCTCGGCTTGCCCTTCTGCATGACACTGTTCGTCATTGCGGGACTGAGATAGTAGTCCCCTTCCGCTACGCGATGAATGCAGCGGAGAATGTCGATCGTGGTGCACTCCTTGAGAATGTACCCGTGCACGCCGCACTCGATCGCCTTGCTGCAGATCTCCTCGTCATCGTACACGGTGAGGATGATGACTCCGGTCGGTAGATGCGCCTTATTGACTTCATCCGCGATCTCCAGTCCCGTCATGCCCGGCATGGCCAGATCCAGAACGGCGACGCGAGGAACAAGGCTTCGGATCGCATCCCATGCGTCGGTGCCGTTCTCGGCTTCGCCGAGGATGAGAAGATCCGGGTCGGACGCGATGATATCGCGCAGCCCCTTGCGCACGATGGGATGGTCATCGGCGATGATGAGCGAGATGCGATTATCGATATTCACGGATCTGTCCTTCCCGTTGTTCATTTCGTCACCGGCAGATTGATATCGATGGTGGTTCCACGTCCGGGACTCGAATCGATGGTCATCGTACGGCCCAGCATCCGCACGCGCTCGGTCATGCTCCGCAGGCCGAGGCGGGCCGTGCCGGAATTCCGCTTTCCGGAGTCATTGGTAATCGATCCCCTGCCGTTGTCGCTCACGCGCAGCCGTATGGATCCACTCCCGCCTTGCAGCCGCATCGACGCTTCGGTAGCGCCCGCATGCTTGAGGATGTTGTTGACGATTTCCTGGACGAGCCGGTAGAGCTTGATCCCGTCGTCTTCCCCGAGCAGCTTGTCGATCTCCTCGATCTCGACCGTGAACCGCGCGACCGAGGATGCCGCGACCTTCTGCAGCATGCCGCGCAGCGTAGTTGCGAGGCCGATCGCCTGCCGGCCGTGCATGAGCGACATGCCGGGATCGATGAGTATCCATGCGGCCGACAGTTCGAGCATTCTCTTCAGCCGCAGCGCCTCGGATTTCGTCCACGCGAGCTGGCGCTGCAGCCTGTCGACCTTCGACTGCTGCGCGCCGGCGAAGGGAACGCAGAAGAGGAGGAGCAGGATCGTCAAGCGGACAGGTTTCACGACATAACTCCTCGCGCCGAGCCGATGAAGGGCATGATCATCGACGAGCGGAATCCGATGTATGTTCGAGACGGACGACGCCGCCATTTCAATGAGTGAAGTTGCTACGGCGAATGTACTGTAAATTTCGAATAAGTGAAAGAGATTCGGATTCTGTTTCCGGATTCACCACGAACTGATTTACGGAAGGAAATTCGATACGAATCGGATGGAAAGAAATGCGCAGAGATACCCAATTACATGCGCATTGTCACCCATTTTCGCCGAGGGAGAGGAGATTGGACATGTTCTCCAATCACCGGTATTCCACGTCCGCCTCGAGCGCGATTTTCCCATCCCTGATCCCGATTTCCGGTTTCCGGATCTCCACCGGAGTGGAGACGAATTCGTATCTCCCGCTTCTGTATTCCTTCGCCGGGGCGGGGAGCTTGATCTCGCCGCGAAGCACGCCCGGCATCGTGATCGGTGTGATCAGCTCGTCTACCTGCAGCGGGACGTCCTCGCTCCACGGCACCTCCCAGCCGAGGAAATTGACAAAGAATTTCGCCTTCAGGATCGCCTTCTGTTTCGCGGGTGCGAGCGTGAGCGCGCCCTTCGCGTCGGTCTTGAGGTAGAACGTCGCGGTGTCGCGCAACGTGAGTTCGATGCGCGGCGAGGCGCTTCCCGGGATGCCGGTGTAACGGCCCGACACGGCGATGCGTCCCTCGCCCTCGAGGTCGAGGTAGATGCGCACGGCGCCCTTGCGGAGTCCGGTGATCTCGGCGCGTCGGAGGTTGAGCGTGACGAGTCCGCTGTCGATGTCGAGACGGTTGACGTAATTGATGCCGAGCACCGACTTCCTCTCCTCGAGAAGCGGACGCGTCGCCGGGAATCCGATGCGCATGTCGTCGCTGCGCTGCGTCGCGATGGTTTTCAATACGCGGTTGACCGCGGCGGGATCGATCGCCGTGCGCATGTCACGCGTGAGAGAGTAGCGTTGCTCGTACGCCATCAGCGGACGCTCCGCCGTCGCCAGGTCCGCCTTCAGCCTCTCGATACGCGCCGCCGACTCCTCCACCGTCGGGAGATCGATCGATGAGCAGCCCGCCAGCAGCACAGCCAGGATCATCATGATCATCCGACCCTCCCGTCCCTCCCGACCCTCCCGATCCTCCCGATCCTTCCGCCCCTCCCGACCATTCCGCTCCATCCGACCATTCCGCCCCTCCCGACCATTCC
>CAZWNO010000115.1:0-12458 GCA_964635845.1 uncultured Chromatiales bacterium | reverse complement strand
AATGAAACGTCGGGCGAATGGTTCCGCACCGTTCGCCCGGCTTTCCATTCAGGATGTCGAGGCCTCGAGTGCCGTCAGCTGGAAGGATGGCCGAGGTCTGGAGCCGTTGGCCGGGTATCGCAGCGAGCATTGTGTGCCGGTGATCGGATCACCCGCACAGTGTCAGATATTCTGCTGCTTTATTTTGGAAAATTTCGTACGTTGGGGGAAACTGACACAGTGAATCATGCTTCCACAATCATGGGGGGTTCCGATGTATCTCGCGAACCAGTCTCTCCGCCATCTGTTTTTCATCGCCCTGTTGATGACGCTCTTTTCCTGGCACCAGGCGGCAGGCCAGGCGATCGGAGGGGTCGCCATCGAATTCGCGTCCCACGATCCCATCGTGCGCACCGTCGCAACCGAGGTGCCGTTCGAACTCGTGGCGCGCGACACGCTCGGGAATGTCATCACGGACTGGGACGCGCGCGGCCACACGGTGTCGCTCACCGTTCGGAACTCCATCGCGGAGGTGGACACCAGCATCCGCTCCTGTTATTCCTGGGAGGACGGCTACTCCTGGACAAAACTCGCGGTCGGCGGCGCGCCGGCGGCGCAGCCTTCGCAATTCATCTATGAAGTCGAGAGGTCGGCGTTCGTCAACGGGCGTGTGTCGTGTGTGTTCCAGGATTCAAAGGCGGAAGCGGGAATTTCGATCGAAGTATCGCCGGCGGTCTCCGCGCTCAATCAGTTGTCGCCGCTCATGACCTTCACCGAGGGCGACCTGGTGCATTACCTGCTGGATATTACAGGAGCACCGTATCCGGAATCCGACACGGTCTTCGTTCAGCGCCTGTATGAACTTCTTGTCCGTCCGCAGGACCGCTACTGCAACACCATCACGGAAGAGCAGCGAACGATGTTCACCGCGCGCTTCCCGCAGGAGTTCGACGCCACGCAGGGTGACGCCGGGAAATTATTCGGCGGCCTGACGATGATCGCCGGCGACCAGCGCTACCAGATCCTTTCCCGGACTGTCCGTGAGAAAAGCATGCAGGCGCAGTGGATACAGGCGATGAGCATGTTGGATCCCATGGTAAACGGCACCACGCGTGAGTATTATATTCTCCCGCATTCTCCGATTCCTTTTTCGGCGAGCGATCTCCCGGACAGCACGGAAATCAGTCTTGCCGCAGCGCCGGACAGCACGGTGCTCTTCCGATGGGAGCGGCCGGATCCATCCGACCCCTATACCAATTGCTGGCAATCCGCTCTCGACACCGCGCTGCATTCGGACGAGCTGCGCTATGCCGTGTACTTCTTCGACGCTCCCACGCCGGAGCGGAGCATCGCGATCGATTCCGACGATGGCGGACGGCAGAATCAATTGACGCGCTCGGTTGCCGAACTCCATCAAATCCTGGCGTACATCCATCCGCATGACATCTCGAATTACGAGCGTGTGCTCTGGCGTGTGGACGCCACGGACGGACTTACCGTCACCACAAGCAATCCCTCGCCAGTGAGCCAGCTTCCGTTCTTCCGGCTCTTCTTTCTCGACACCGAAACCGATGCATCGACCGCGCCGCAGCCCGTGACTCTCCGGCTGCATCAGAACTATCCGAATCCCTTCAATCCCACGACGGTCATCAGTTTCGATCTCCCGATTGCGATGCCCGTCACATTGCATGTGACGGACGCTCTCGGGCGCGATGTCGCCGTGCTCGCCGACCATGTGATGCTGGAAGCCGGGACGCATTCCCTGAACTTCGATGCGGCCGGAATTCCCTCGGGCGTGTATCTCTACAGCCTGAAGACAGACGATACGGTGCTCTCGCGACGAATGATCGTGATGAGATAGCGGACCTCCGGAGATCTCTCCATGGCGCTTGGCGCGGCGCAGGAAGCGCACGCCGCGACGGGAAGGAAGAGGAGGATGAGTATGCGCATGGCTAGCCTCGCGGGAATTGAAATGGCAATGCGAATGATGCCCTCTCGTCATGTGTCATGAAATTATCAATTGATTCGCACGAAAAATGACAGGGATGTACAGTATAAAGAACCAAAAATGGCTTGTTTCGGATGGTATGTATCCTATTTTGTGGTAGCGATCCTCCTGGTGCAGGAAGGCCCGAGGATTCGAATTCCGGGCACCTTGCATACTGGTAGTATCGACGTTTCGACACCGGCACTCCGTGTCCGATGCACGGAGCATTACCCGTGACCGAGACAGGTTGAAACCGCCGGGAAAATTCCCGAAAACGCCCGGTGGATACCGGGCGACGTGAAACCAATTAAATACGACACACATGGTCAGACGCGTATTCGATCCCGGGAACTATCCAAAAAATATCAACGTTGCGTTGCTGCTTCTTCGACTCGTCGCAGGTGGATTCATGCTGACGCACGGCATGGGGAAATTTTCAAAGCTTCTATTCAGCGATCCCGTGCAATTCGCGGATCCTATCGGAGTCGGAGTCACAGCGTCGCTTGCGTTGGCGGTATTTTCCGAATTCTTCTGTTCCACATTTTCAATCCTCGGGCTTGCCACACGACTTTCCGCGATTCCGTTGATAATCACAATGCTGGTCGCGGCGTTCATTGTTCATCCCGCCGATGGTTTCGGACAACAGGAGCTGCCTCTGCTTTATGCAACCGTCTACCTGATCCTGGCAGTTGCGGGCGCGGGCAGGATATCCCTGGATCGATGGATATATGATAGAATGGGTAATCAGCGATAAAACAAACAGGACTGCAATGGATATCGATCATAAGGATGACGGCCGCAAGGGTGCATTTTATGTGGAACATGAGAATGAACTTCTTGCTGAACTGACCTACGTGTGGACGGGAGCGGATGGAATTATTATCGACCATACTGTCGTAAATCAAAGCTTGAAAGGCAGGGGTATCGGCCGGCAACTGGTTGAAAAAGCAGTGGAATTCGCGAGAGAAAAAGGAATAAAAATTATTCCGCTTTGCCCTTTTGCCAGAAGCGTCCTTCAAAAGAACGACGAATTCAATGATGTCCTGTGAATATCAGAGCTTGCGTTCAAGAATCCAGTGCAACGGTGTATGGAATGATTTTTTGATTCTGCGGCACCATGGTCTGCGCACGCATAACTCGTACGGAACGCGGGATAATTTCGTCGCAGCTGGGTTCCTCGATCATCGTCGATGTAATGGCTGTTCGACGGGACAGCCACCGAAAATTCCGACCGGGTAATGGAATTGCGTGAGAAGCTTTCGCTCTCCATGCACGATAATAAGAGTTTGAGCTCTTGACTTTGTCCTTTCCCGGGCCGAGATTGCGGTGTCAGGCATCAACGTATTTCCCGGCGGAGTCCGCTCCGTATGCGGCTTCACTGATTGTCGAGTTCTCTGGTCATCTCGTTCGGAACATCCTGTACCAGCATGATGGAGGAGAAATGAAACCGGTGTTCCTGTTCGTGGCGATGCTGCTTGCCGTATTTTTCGTGGATCCGATCGAAACGTACTCACAAGGTGCGTGGACCTGGCAGAATCCCCTTCCACAAGTGAATGACCTCAACGGCGCCTGTCTCATCGACGCAAATACCGCCATGCTCGTCGGCGAGGCAGGAACGATTCTTCGCACAAGTGATAGCGGGCAGCGCTGGATAAATCAGTCCCGGTTCTTCGAGCGGGATATCTACGCGGTCGCGTTCATCGATGCGATTCGCGGAACCTGCGTCGGGGATGGGGGACTGATTCTCCGGACCACGGACGGGGGACAGCTCTGGACGCGGCACTCGTGCGGCGAGTATTCCACGCTGTACGGCGTATCGTATGGCGATGCCGACCACGCGATCGCCGTCGGTGGCGGAACAATCGCACGGACCACGGACGGAGGGGAAACATGGACGAGCCAGCCGGCGGGGAGCGGCCGATGGCTTGTCGCCGTCTCGTGTGCGGACGCCCTGACAGGAACAGCGGTAGGATCCAATGGAACCATCCTCCGCACGGTCGATGGAGGTGCGACCTGGAGCCCTCTGGAGAGCGGTACCACCGAGTGGCTGCAGGGCGTCTCTTTTACGAGCGCGGAGATCGGGACGTGCATCGGCAACGGCGGCGTCATCCTGCGCACAACGGACGGAGGCGCGCACTGGAGCAGCCAGACAAGCGGAACAACCAGCGGATTGACGGCCGTTTCTTTCCGGGACAGTGATCACGGGATCGCTGTCGGAAATACCGGCGCCCTACTGTGCACGACCAACGGCGGTGTCACATGGGTCGCGTGTGAAGGCGTGACGCGATCGGATCTCCATGCAGTCTCATTCCTCGGCGGAGGAAACGCGCTTGCCGCCGGATCTGCTGGATCAATTTTTCTGACGACAGACGGCGGATCACACTGGAACGGTTTGCGGAAAGGATCGACGGAGCATCTGCGCGGCCTCGTGTCGGCCGGTCGGAACGCCTGGATCGCCTTCGGTGACCTGGGAACAGTTCTTCGTTCGGGAGAAGGCGGGGCTGAGTGGAATCCGCAGGCGAGCGGAGCTCGAAACATGCTGCTGGGCGCATCGTTCATCGATGATCGCATCGGAACCCTCGTCGGCTGGGGCGGGGCTATCTTCCGCACGACGGACGCGGGCGCGAACTGGACAAACCAATCGCTGCAGACAGTGGGGGATTTCAACGACGTCCGCTTCACAGATGCCGACAACGGCGTCATTGTGGGGGATAATGGGGTCGTGCTTCTCACCAGTGACGGGGGACGGGACTGGGTATCCGTGGCAAGCGGGACACAGGAGGACATCGAGGCAGTGTGTTTCCCGGATGCCGGTACGGGGACGGCTGTCGGATCCGGCGGCACAATCCTGCGCACGACGGACAGTGGATGGAGCTGGAAAAAGCAGCAGACCGGTGCGACGAACAATCTTCTCGGTGTGGCATTCCTCGATACCGACGTCGGCGTCATCGTCGGGGAGGATGGCGTGGTCCTTCGCACGACCAACGGCGGGGAGAGCTGGCGGCTCCTCCGTGTGGATCCCGCATTCAGCCTGTATGATGTGGATTACCCTTCATCGGGACTCTGTGTCGCAGTAGGCGAATACGGCAGCGTTTTTCGTTCGACCGACGGCGGTCTGAAATGGGCTCTGCAGCAGACCGGGACCGAGGGGAACCTCTTTGGTGTGACATTTTCCGACGAGGAGAACGGGATCGTCGCGGGATGGCTCGGTACCATTCTGCGCACAACCACCGGTGGGGCGACCTGGATACGGGAGCAGGAGCGCATTCCCGCTCCTGTCCACCTCGGTCAGAATTATCCCAATCCCGCGACGGGCGGGACAATCATCCCGTTCACGCTCGCGAAGCCGGGCTACGTCTCCCTGCGCGTGTGCGATATCCTGGGCAGAGAGGTGATCCGACCGGCTGATGGGCATTACGCGGAGGGAACGCATTCCGTGTCGATGGTCGTCGATGGCCTGAGGCAAGGGACGTACTTCATTGTCCTCAGGACGGATTCCCGAATAGACACGAAAAAAATGCTGGTGTTGGGGCAGAGAGGGGCTGCCACTGCCATGCCGACTGCGGCGTCTTCCTTGATTCACAGAATGCGCTACTGACCGGCACGTAATCCGCTGCTGACGGTTTCCTTCCCGCCGGCCTGTACCCAGATGGCCTCTACCCAGACGGCTTCCGTCTCGACGGCCTCTACCCCGACGGATTCCGTCCTGACGGCTTCGCAGACATCGACGGGAACGGGACAATACACGGGACCTTCGGATCCCTTGTCCGCGTGATCGCGGAGACCTTACTCGACGAGGAGTTTCACTACTGAGCGGGTGCCGTTTTCCGAGAATTCCACCACGTAGATACCCGCGGTCAGCCCACTGACGGGGATAGACGTTCCCGCTGGAAGGGAAAGCCGCACACGCCCCAGGATGTCAATCACTCGAATCGTGGCAGCACTCCCCTGGGATGGGGTGGAAAACACCGCGATCGACGGGCAACCGCGCGGGACCGGATTCGGAAACACGGTGATCGTAGCCGGTATGCTTGGGGATAATCCTTCAGTCGTCGTGAGTCGATCGATCGGCATGCTTTTCATGAATATTGCGGGAATCGTATCTCTGCTATCCAGCCAGGCGATATCGATCATGTCCTGACGGACCGTCATGCCGCCCATGACCTGGGTGCGAGTATCGACGTCCGATACCCGAAGCGGCTCCCGCAGGGCGTTCCAGTCCGCATCGAAGGCCTGCACATACAGACGCGTGCTGTCATCGGGATCCACCCGGCTCCAGAGCAGCAGATGGGTCCCGTCATCGAGGCGCTCATGCGTCATCGCCGGGAAGTTCTCCCAGATACGTATTTCAGGACAGAGAATTCGTTCATCGATAAGATGATCATTTGCGTCGTACCGGCGCAGTTCCAGCGTATCAGAATCCGGCAAAAGGCACAGCACATCGGTCGTCCCGTCATCGGAAGGAATGAAGACGGAGAGCCGGTCGTCGACCGCGGCCGCGAGCGTATCGAGCACGCGGACGCTGTCAATTGCGCCTGTATGCGGATCCAGGCGCTGCAGTACCATCAGTTCCCGGTCCGGTTTGTGGATCCGTTTTCTGAGAAGCAGATGCGGAACACCGCTTTCCGTCATCGCGGCGAGCAGCAGGTCGTTCCCGACACGGAACGGCCAGGTCACGTCATTGCGCGGACCGGTGTACCGGAAGGATTCCCCTCCCGCCGGCCAGTAACTCCAGCGCGGCTCATGATCCCTGTAGTACAGCTGCCCCGGCTTCCAGTACAGCTCGAACACCGCACTGACGAGAACGCCCTGTCCCGATCGGGCGAAAAAAACGCGACGCGAAGTCTCCTGAAATGTGTCGAAATCTGGTCCTTGCTGGAGGTAATTGTTGGAGTGAAACATGGTATCGCTGATCGAGACGGATTCTCCGTCCACGCGGACATCGAAGTGGTACATCTTCGACCAATAGCGATAACCGGAATCAATCCAGGTCGAATCAAGAGTGCGGAGATAGGCAAAACCTCCGTTCCCATCGGCGTACATGCACCCGTCGATGGCGGCCAACGGTCGGGCACTGTCCCGTGGAGATCCATCCTGTCGGATGACGCAGGATCCGTTTTCCCATGTGATGCAGCGCATTCCGTCCGACGATACCGCGATGCGCACAGGCCAGGAGGCTTTCGCTTCCTGGTCCGGCCAACTCACCCGTCGCTCCACGGTCTGCGCCCTGAGGGAACAAGCGAGGACGAAAGGAATGATCGTGGCCAGCAAGAGTTCGCGTGATCGGAACCTGAGCATGACGCATCCCTGGAATTACGGGCTAACATCTCTCTTTTGCTCCGGAATATGCTACATTCCGCACTCACTGTCAATGACGATCTCCCTGCCCGATTGGGGGTGCGGGACTTCATAACCTCGTTCCGCAAATTGTGCTACGACCATCATCTGGAAATGAGGCATCTGCTGTATGACAGAACCTGATGAATGCTCTGCTGGCACCAGTCGCAGACGGGAACATAGAAGGCAGAGTTGTGTAATTCCATCCTTTGATGTATAATGGGAAGTGAACTTGTAACCGACATTCGGACGATAACATAACAGACAGACAGACGGCATTTCCGTCGACAATTGGTCGGGGTGGTTCCCGGCAATGTAGCACAGGATTCAAGCATGGAGCCGCAATCTTCAGACAAGATCGCCGACCTGTATCCTCGGAATCTGTCACGTGTGGTCGCCGAGGCAATGACAGACACACCCGTGGTCTGCTTGATGGGTCCCAGACAGAGCGGCAAGACCACGCTGGCTCGAAGCCTGGATCCGGCGCGCGTCTACATCAGTCTTGACGAACAGAACTATTTCCGCCTTGCGATGGATGATCCGGCGGGATTCATCCACGGTCTTCCAGATCGTGTGACACTGGATGAGGTACAACGCGCTCCAGGATTGTTGACGGAAATAAAGAGGGCGGTTGATGAAGACAGGCGACCAGGCAGATTTCTCCTGACGGGATCCGCCAATCTACTGTTGCTGCCCCGGGTTGCGGAGTCCCTGGCGGGACGCATGGAGATCGTCCACCTGCATCCGCTCACCGAGTCCGAAAAGGAACGCAATCCGGGAAGTTTCCTTCGTGCGCTGCTTGACGGTGAACTGAAATCCGGGATTGGCGCGAAACAGACTGCGCAGGTGTCACTTGCCGAGCGGCTCATCGCCGGTGGATACCCTGAGCCGAACAGGAGAACACCTCCTCGGGCCCGCCGCTGGCACAGGCAGTATCTTCGATCACTGATCGATCGCGATGTCCGTGATGTCGCACGGATCAAGGACAGCAGCGAAGTGGCGAGACTGCTCGAATTCCTCGCGCTGCGCACGGCGGAACTCATCAATGCCAGTGACCTTGCGCGTGCGCTCGGACTGCACAGGACTACCGTCGATCATTACCTCGCCGTGCTCGAACGGCTTTTCCTCGTCCGAAAGCTGCCTGCATGGCATAACAATCCCGGGCACCGGCTGATAAAATCTCCGAAAATTCATGTCGTCGACAGCGGGCTTGCGGCGACACTGGCGGAGTATACGGCGGCGGACTGGTTCGAACAGCGGGAACGGATGGGGCATCTCCTCGAATCATTCGTCGTTCAGCAGATCGTTGCCCAGGCAGAATGGACGGATCAGGATCTTCGATTCTGGCATTATCGCGACAAGGACGGACAGGAGGTGGATCTGGTCATCACCCGCGGAAGGAAAACCTGGGGAATTGAGGTCAAAGCCTCGCGTACGGTCACCCGAAATGACGGGCATGGTCTCGAACTTCTGGCACGACACTGCGGCAAGCATTTCGAGGGAGGGCTTCTCCTCTATGATGGGACGGATACTCTCCCACTCGGTGCGGCAAACATGCTCGCTGTCCCGCTCCGCAAGCTCTGGGAGCTGTAAGGGGATACAGTCTCTCACCGGCGAGAACTGATAAGCACACCAGTAAAAAACAAGCCCCTCTTACGCGAGGCTTGTTTACTTTCAGCCCGTCTCCGTCCGCCTGCGGCGAACTTCGGCGTGGCGCAACAAGAAAGTCCGCCATGGCGGACTTTCTTGTTGCGGGACTTCATAGCCTCATTCCGCAACTTATGCTTTGATCCCCCGGTGGAAATGAGACTCATCGTCAACCAGCTTGACCAGCTGAGAAATCTGCTGGAAGTGGCCTAATTGGAGGCATGAATATGGCAAGGAAATCCCAGCAATCCCTTGAAAATGAGCCGGTTAGCACTACCCTCCCCCCTATGCCAGGACGACCGGTGCGCGTTACGAAACTGAGGGATGCACAGCGACTACTCTCGAGGCTCATCACTGAGTTCCAAATCGGTAATATCGACTCTCGCTGGGCGAAAGACCTCTGCTACCTACTCAGCACATTTGTTCAAGTGACGAAAGACGCGGAGATCGAGGCTCGCATGACGGAACTAGAGCACCGCTTCGAGAAAATCACGAGCGCGCAAAGGAGGTACTGAGATGTCCGGTAATCTGAATTCGCGGCTTTCCAAGATGGAGAAAGCGGCCAATGTCCGAAGGAAGGGAACGATCCTGGATGGGATCAGGAGCATCGTGCTCTTCGAATTCGAATACCTACTCTTCCCTGATCGGCGCCATGATGACAATGAGGATGATGAATTCGCAGATACAGCCCCCACTGCACGCGACTGGCCTGCCGACATTTGGGACAACTTTTGGGTCGATTCACAGATGGTTGCGAGATGCCAAGAGGAACTTAATCGCTACCGCTCCTCTGGCAACGACCCATCCGTACTCTCGAACCTACGAAAAAGATATGCCGACTACAGGGCTTCTCAGTATTGCGGAAGCCGAAACGAGCTCACTTGATTCATCTTGGAAACAGAAGAAACGCTCTTTTTCCAAGATCCGAAGCGTCTGAATAACGGACACAAACTCCGGAATAGACATCAAGTATGAGCTTCCGCAACCCTCGCCGCCTTGGAGTCGATGCAGTCGGCCTCCGAATTAACAACTACTTCACCAGCCTGGTCCCAGCTCTTGATCCTTGGGAGCCGGACTTTGGTGCGCTCGTAACGCAAGTAGAAGTTATAGGACAGTTCCTTGTAAAAACCGTGTATTGATTCAATAATCTCAGGGTCGTCGTCGACACTCTCCGCAAGCTCGACAATCTCATCCAGCAATTCACCTATCTCGATGACGCGGTGTTTAATCCGGCTTGTAGCAGGCAGACCAGGGTTATCCATTACGAGCGATGACTGGATGCCAACAGCTCGAGAGTACTTGCCAATCTCAGACCAACGAAGTTCAGCGTCTGTGCCAGCCTCAAGTTTTGAAACTGTGCTAGCAGCACACCCCATACTGTCTGCTACATCCTTCTGCGTCAATCCCTTCCCTAACCGGATAGAAACCAACGCAGTAATAATTTGCCTTCCAGCAGAGAGAGCAGCGACTCTCTTACCTACTTCCTGCCCGAGGATAGCGGCAGCGAAATCTGCAGCGGTCTTATATGTGTCAGCCATCTTTTTTATCCTTTTTCCATTGTTTCCGTACGTAATCCTGCAGTCTAGTCACGTCCTTTTTTTGAGACTCTTTGGTACCGACATCGAGAATCCAAAGGGTTCTTGTCGATTCATCGGGGTAAAAATACAGACGCGATTCCTTTGTGCCCTTGCCACCTGATTGATCCATCGCGTAAAGACCCTGTCCTTCTCGATGGCAATGCGTGGTCTCCATCTTCAAGATCGATTTTGCTCTGTTGTTGTTCAGCACTTCCAGCTGCTGATCGAGGTTCGAAAGCATCATTTCGGTTTCATCGGGATGGTTCCGCAGGAATTTCTTCAGCCTGCTGGCGGTAAGATGTTCCGGAGAAATGACCCAATCACTCCAAGGTTCTTCCGTTTCTTCCATGAAGTCTCATCATGCCTTATCTTGTTTCCATTTTGGAAACAAGATAAGGCATGATCACGATAAAATCAAGTCTATAGCGCATTTTCTTCCCACCCATGGTGATCTCGATCCAATATATTCCATTTTGGAATAATGTCAAGGGTGTTTTTGGGTCACATACCGAGTTTGTACACCGCGTTGTTTCGAAACTGCACCCTATCCCGGTTGTACCGGGTCACGGTGGCCAAACTCCGGTGCCCCGTCTGCCGCTGGATCTCCGGGTAGGAGGCCCCGTTGATCAGCGCCACAGTGACGAACCCTGCTCGCAGGGAGTGTCCCGACAGTTTGCTTTCATCGAGGCCCACGGCCGCCGCGTACTGCTTGATGATGAGGGCTACGCTCTGCGGGGTGAGGCGCGTCTCCAGTAGCTTGTCCCCCTTCCGGATTCGCCGGAAGACCGCGCCACCGGTGATCTCGCCCGTCTCGAGCCATTCTTTGAGATGATGCACCGGGCAGCGGGCGCGCACTTGGGCATAGGGGATGGCCTTCTCGGCGGCCTCCCCGGTCTGGTCTGTTTTCGAGCGCCGCATCCGCACCAACACCCCCTCCTTCGTCCACTGGAGGTCCTTGACATCGAGCGCGACGAGTTCACTGCGCCGGAAGCCCCCGGCGAAGCCCAGGAGCAGAAGCGCGCGGTCGCGCTTCCCCGCCAGCGTGTCCGGTGTGGCACGGATCATCGCGACGAGGTCCTCGAGCAACAGCGGGGCGACCGGCTCGCGGCTGCGGCACTCCTCGGCCTGGCTGCGGGCGATGCCACGCAGGCACAACCGCAGGGAAGCGTGGCGCGTCGGCGTCTCCTGCCTCGCGAGCTGATGGGCGGTGGAGATCGCCGCCACTTTCCGCCGGATCGTCGTGATGCGGTGCGAGGCGGCGAGAAAGGAAACGTACAGCACGACCGTCTCAGTGGTCGCAGGCAGGGTGCTGCGGCCAGTGGACGCGCACCAAGCCGAGAAGTGCTCCCAGTCGGCGCGGTAGGCGCGGCGGGTGTTCTCTGGCACTGCTTCGTGGGCGAAGCTGCGTGCCGCGTCGAAGAGCGTTGCGAGGTCGG
This sequence comes from uncultured Chromatiales bacterium, assembly GCA_964635845.1. Classification (GTDB taxonomy): domain Bacteria; phylum Bacteroidota; class Ignavibacteria; order SZUA-365; family SZUA-365; genus SZUA-365. The sequence goes on along the minus strand of CAZWNO010000115.1, from coordinate 495 downwards.
TGGGAGATGGCTGAATCTGGCTCATTTGGGCCTCCTTTTACTAACGATAAAGTAAGCTTATCACTAGCTATTTGCAATGGTCTCGGGCCAGCTGCTGAGGGAAAAAGATCATCAACTCTTTTCTGTTGCGAACAATTGTACTATTTTCCGTCAATACCGAAACGACTTCGCCTGCGAAAGATGCCTATACTCATGATGGAGAACGCTCCTTCTAATACTTGGAACTCCATAAAATTTTACCTCAACTAAATGCCCTCACCAATTAACAACTCCGGCCTGCGCGACAACCACACGAGGGGAACGGTTGCCGACTTCCTGCGGGCAAAGAGCCGGACCGGCTCAAAGCTGTCCATCGTCTCGGCCTACTTCACCATCTATGCCTACGACGCGTTAAAGGCGGAACTCGATCGTATCGAACACCTCGACTTCCTCTTTGGTGAACGGTAGGTTTCAGGCAAAATGACCGCTTTGGTATTATGTAAGTTCGTGATCATC
>CAZWNO010000114.1:3525-12506 GCA_964635845.1 uncultured Chromatiales bacterium | reverse complement strand
GACTGGAAGGACACGAAGCATTGGGACCTGTCGCAGCCCAACGTGCAGAAGCACGCCGTGACCGCCCAACTGGCCTTGGCCCCGCTCGGCCTGAAGCCCAACGACGTGGTCATGTACCGGGCGGTGGTCTACGACCGGCGCCAGCCGGAGCCCAACGTGGGGATCGGTCGCACCTGGTCGATCAGCATCACGGCGCCCGCCAAAGGCGACAACCTGCTTCTGATCCAGGCTAGGCGTCTGGAGGAGATCCTTCGGCGCCTGCTGGAACTCCAGCGGCAGAACCTCGGGGTTGACATGGTTCGCATAACCGTTTCCGATTCCCCGTTCCCGGCCGGCGAAGCGGCAGCGAGCCGATCACGCGGAAGGCGATCTGGTTGACGACCTCGGGGATGACGGGATTCACCTTTCCGGGCATGATCGATGAACCCGGCTGCATGGGCGGGAGGTTGATTTCGTTGAGGCCGGCACGGGGTCCCGATGAGAGAAGACGCAGATCGTTGCAGATCTTCGAAAGCTTGACCGCGAGACGTTTGATGGCGGAGGAGTACATGATGAACGCGCCGGTGTCCTGCGTCGCCTCCACAAGGTTGCGCGCCGAACGCAGCTCGAGTCCGCTGATATCGCGCAAGTGCTCCACCACGCGCTCTTCGTACCCCTTCGGCGCGTTGATCCCCGTGCCGATCGCCGTCGCGCCCATATTGATCTCGAGGAAGAGGCGCACGTTTTCGTTGAGCCGATCGACCTCCTCCTCGAGCGTCACTGCCCAGGCTTCGAAGGTCTGCCCCAACGTCATGGGCACGGCGTCCTGAAGCTGCGTCCGCCCCATTTTCAGGACGTTGGTGAACTCCGCGGCCTTGGCACGGAACGCTACGATGAGGCGTTTGAGCACGTCGAGCAACGGCGGATTGCTGCGCAGCAGCGCGAGCTTGACAGCCGTGGGATAGGCATCGTTCGTCGACTGCGAAAGGTTGACGTGATTGTTCGGGTGGACGATCTTGTACGTCCCCAGGTCGTACCCGAGGATCTCGAGCGCGCGGTTGGCGATGACCTCGTTGGCGTTCATGTTGGTGGAGGTCCCGGCGCCGCCCTGCACCATGTCGACCACGAAATGGGTATGCAGGCGGCCATTGAGGATGTCGGTACAGGCCTGGACGATAGCATCGGCGACCGGCTTGGAGAGCAGCCCGAGATCGTAGTTCGCCTTCGCCGCTGCCATTTTCACCATGGCGAGTCCTTCGAGCAGCGTGGGATAGAATCCGAGCGGCACGCCGCTGATATTGAAGTTCTCCGTCGCGCGCAGAGTCTGGATGCCGTAGAATCGTTCCGCGGGCACCTCGCGGTCGCCCAGCAGATCGTGCTCGGAACGCGTGCGGCCGCTCTCGTACTGCGTGGCCACGTTGGAGACATGCGTCGTGATCATGCGCATGCGCCTCGAGATGACGCGCGCCACGCGCGAGATCACCTTGATGCCGATGCTGCCGTGCGCGTCGAAAACCAATTGCAGTTTCTCGCGGCTGAGGGCGAACACCGTGCTGTCGAGCACCGCCCGCGCGGAGGTCGCATGCGGCGAATCGTCCATCAGCACGCCCTCGCCGAGGAAGTCGGGCCGCGAGAAGATGGAGATGCGCTTCTCCTCTCCGAACGGAGTGCGCTTGAACAGCTCTATCTCTCCGTCGTAAATGATGTACAGGTTCTTCCGCTCCGTGTTCTCGGAGAAAAGCAGATTGCCTTTCGCGATATGGCGTGTTTCAAACTGTTCGACAAGAATGGTTTTCTGATCCGGCGTGAGATCCTGAAACAGCTCGATGCCGGCGATGAAATCGTTGCGTACACTTGCTTCTGGTTCGTGATGCATGATGCGTGATCCTTTGATTCAGTACAGGAAATCCATGATCGTTCTCCCATCTCTGAATGTACGGTTTTTCTCCGACAAAGCGAGACATGAGGGCGCGGCGCGAACGCGACGCACTTGACAGAATCCGGAAATATCCGCAGACTGCATGCACGATCAAGGCCTGCACAATCATTTTCAGCGAGAAAGGAACGCATGCGCATCCTGTATATATTTCCGCATCCGGACGACGAGTCGTTCGGTCCGGCAGCCGTCATGCATCAGCAGCTCACGGCGGGGCACGAAGTCCATCTGCTGACACTCACGCGCGGGGGAGCCACGAAGGAGCGCCACCGCCTCGGCCTCGACGTAGACGCAATGGGTGCGTTGCGTCTCGGCGAAATGCTCGCCGTGGAGAAGACGCTCGGTCTGACGGGCATGACGGTGTGGGATTACCCCGACAGCGGTTTGAAGCATCTCGATCCGCGCATCCTCGAACGCGCGATCGAGGAATACATCACGGCGAACCGGCCGGACCTGCTCGTCACCTACGCGGTGCACGGCATCAGCGGCTTTCACGATCACCTCGTCACGCACGCCGTGGTGAAGCGGCTGTACTGCGACATGCGGGATCGCGGACATACGCATCTGAAACGCCTCGCCCTGCTGACCCTGCCCGACGGCGGCGGACCGGTGTTCCTGGAAAACGGCATCCGCATCCGGAATTCCGCGCCCGAGGATATCTCCTGCGTCGTGCCGATCGGTGCGGCGGACCGCGACATGATGGTCGCCTGCCTCCGCTGCTATGCCAGCTATCAGCAGACCATCGCCGATTCGGGCGTGATAGAAAAAGTGGGGGAGGCGATCCACTTCGAACTGTTCGGCGAACGGCATGTCCCACCCCTCATGGACATGTGCGCGGAATTGGAATAAGCTGGATCCATCTCCATGCGTGAATGGCGGAACATCCGTAACCGTTGCAGCTCCCGTGCAATGTCACAGGGTGCCTGTGATTCTGCCGGACGCGAGACTCCGGGCCGAAGGGCAGACGGTCGGCGGGTCGCACTGTTCATCGGCATTATGTTCGCCGTGCATGCGCCGGTCATGGTCTGCGCCCAGCAGGAGAGATTCCAAATCGGAGGAAACGCGATCTACGGAAACATGCGCTATCCCGTTCCGAACACGAGGTGGGGAAGCTGGGTGGCGGATACCGCGGCGCGCGGTTCCACGGACGAGGAAGCGATTCCGACCGAGCGATGGGAGCAGCTGCAGGAGCTGGGACTGACGCTTGCGCACATCACCATCGTTCCGGAGCGGCTCACCGACGGTCCGGACAATGTCGCCCTGAAGCTCAATCACGCTGCCTGGGTTCGCGGCATGTCCCTCTCTCTGAGCGATCCGCTCCTCTGGGATGTCTCCCGCTCCGAGCGCCGGGCCTATCACCTGGAATCCGGGCGGGATTTCTCGGAGCGAAGCGGGGGAGCGGAAGTGTTCTGCGGCGCACTGCATGATGAACGGCTGCAGTCCGATCGGCATGTGATCGAATCCGATGGTCCCAATGCGATACGGTTCAGCGCCCGCACCGATGCGGGTGCCCGCATCGGCGGCCTGCGACGAGGGAGCGAGCTGTTCGCCGATCTCGGGAGGGGAGGTCCCTCCGGGCATTACGTGCTCACCGTACGCTGCGCCTTTCGGCGCGAAGATCTGCCGGAGGAGGACGCGCGGGTGTTCACCGTTGAACTCCGCACCGCGTCCGGGAGCGAGCGCTTCACGTGCGGCGTCTCCCTCCTGCGTGCGGCCGTCGAAGGCAGTGCTGGAATGCACGAAGGGGGTGCAGCCCGCGACACGGTCGTCGCGGAGATCTTTCTCGGCCGCATCCACCTGCAGGGGGAGGAACGCGGAGACGGGACGGCAATTCGCATCGTGCGAAGCGATGCTGCCGGTCCCGATCCCGGGTACAACGAACGGACGCGGAGCAGCGAAGCGCTGCAAATGGATTTCGCTTTCGACGGCGGGATGGACATTACGGTGGATGCCGTGCTGCTCTGTGACGAGAGGGCGTTCGCATTGTTCCACCCCGGTCACCCGATGCTGAAACCGGAGGAGAGGGATCTGGGGAGCCGTATACAAAACCGGATGCGACTGCTCGGTGCCGACAGCACGGCGCCATGGCCCGCGCTGCGGTACCTCGAATTTTCGGAATCGCTTGCGGAAGACGGGAGCGATCTGCCGGCCCGTGCCATGGCGCTGATGTTGCGCGAAGCTGCGGGAACGCGCCGTGTGCCTGTGCGCCCGTTCGTCTGGGCTTCGGGTGAGGCGACGAAGGATTCCGCGCGGATCGTGCTGAATGAGGCCTCGATGCGCGGAGTCGTTTCGGGGCGTTACGTATACCCGTTCAAGCACGCCTTCAACGTGCATCCCGATGACGAGGAATACTACGACAGCACCTATTTCCCCGCTTCATGGGAGATCGGAGGCACACATAGCTGGATGGACTTCCAGAGTCTCTCGGAATGGTTCCGCCGTTTCGCGGAGGCCCGCAGGATGCTGGGTCTCCGCAGGTGGATGCCGGCGGTGCAGACACATTCGTGGCTGTTCCGCGGCGGCTGGCCGGTGACGGCGATCAATGACACGGGGTGGCTCTACGAACCGAACGCGGCGGAGTTCCGCTTTCAGTGCAACATGGCACTGTGCTATGGAGCGACGGGAGTCATGCTCTACCAGGTGTGTTCGTGGCCCGGCAGGGCCGGGAAGCCCAACGTCGTACGCCGCGACGATCCCGACTACGGCGACATGGGCTCGATCGGACTGCTCAATCCTCATGACACCCAGCCCAGGCGGAGGGATACGAACGGGGAGGATAAATGGGACAGCACGCGGACTTTTCTGCGCGGCGCGCTGAAACAGCACGGTGACACCCTGTCCCGGCTCGCCTGGCTGCGTGGGTATGACTGTCACGCACTCCGGCCCGCGGAGCGAAGTCCGCTGCTGCGGGATGTACAGTCCTGGACGTTCACGCGCGAACAGGGAATCGCCATCGATCCGTCCGAGCGCCGCCTTGTGGAGATCGGTGAATTCGGATCCGAACAGGGTGAATTCGACGCTGATCAGGGAGTCACGCATCTTTTTGTCGTGAATAAGCGGGTGGACGCCGCCGGACACCGGTGGATAAATCTTCAACTGAAGAACGGCGATCGCACGCTGGAATTGCTGCCGGCGCCTGGAGTGCCCGCGGAACTGCACTCCCATGCACGCGGAAATTTCGTGCTGCTGCTCCCGCCGGGTCACGCCGCGCTTCTGCGCCTTCGCTGAGCGCCCGCGCGCATCGGCCGCGTCTCCGGGGTATTGTAACATACACGTGATTTTCACGTAATTAGAAGATTGTCCTTCTGCACACCATCGCGGAGTCATACAGCATGAACCACGGATATCGACTTCTCATCGTGTTCCTTGCCGTCACGGCGGGAATCAACGCGCAGAACCTGCCGAAGATCGAATTCGAGCGCTACACACTGGCGAACGGGCTCGACGTCATACTCAGCGTCAACAAGCGCATACCCGCGGTGAATGTGAATCTCTGGTACCATGTGGGTTCGAAGAACGAGGCTCCGGGCAAGACCGGCTTCGCGCACCTGTTCGAACACATGATGTTCCAGGGTTCGAAGCATGTGGAAGGGGAGTATCTCGCCCTGGTCGAACAGGCGGGTGCCAATCTCCGCGCAGGTGGAGTGAACGGCACGACGAACAGCGATCGCACGAATTATTTCGAAACCGTTCCGGCTTCGTCGCTTGAATATGCGCTCTGGCTCGAATCCGATCGCATGGGATTCCTCGACGACGCGCTCACGCCGGAGAAATTCACCAACCAGCAGGATGTGGTACGCAACGAAAAGCGCCAGGGTGACAACGCGCCCTACGCCGCGGTGCAGTACATGGTGGCGGAGAACCTGTATCCCGCGGGCCACCCGTATGCGCATACCGTGATAGGGTCGCTCGAGGATCTGACCAATGCGACGGTGGACGATGTGCGTGAATTCTTCAACACCTGGTACGTTCCCAACAACTGCACCCTCACGCTCGTGGGCGATCTCGATCCCGACGAGGCGAAGGAATTGATCCGGAAATATTTCGGTCCCCTCGCACCCGGCAAGCCGCAGGCGCGTCCGGGAGTGAACATCCCCTACCTGCCGCGCAACAAGCAGGTCACGGCAAAAGACCGCGTGCCGCAGGCCCGCCTGCAGTTCGTGTACCCCGTCCCGCCGCAGTACGCGGCCGACGAAGCGCCGCTGGACTTCGCTGCAAGCATTCTCGGAGGCGGGAAGACGTCGTATCTCAATAAAAAACTGGTACGCGAACTGCAGCTCGCGAGCAACGTGTCGGTGTACAATCAAGCGCGCGAGATATCCGGTGAGTTCGTCATCATCGTGACGGCCCGGCCCGGTGCTGATGTCGACAAAATCCGCTCCGTGGTGGACGAGGAGATCGCGGCGTTCCTTTCCGCGGGACCCACGACCGAGGAGATGCAGCGCGTCAGGACAGAGACGGAAAAAAGTTTCCTCGGCAGCCTCGAGCGCATCGGCGGCTTCGGCGGCATAGCCGACAAGCTCGGCGGCTACAATACATTTCTTGGAAATCCCGGATACTTCCAGGAGGATTTCGATCGCTATCAGCGTGTGACTGCCGACGATGTGACGCGCGCGTTCAGGCAATGGATCGCCGACGCTCACCGTCTCGAGGTGCTGATCACACCGGAGACGAGCGGACGTCCCGATGCGGAGGAATTCGATCGTACGGTCGTTCCGTCCACAGAAGGATCCGTCACCTTCAACGCACCCGAGACGGAGAGCAGGATCCTGGCCAACGGTCTCGAGGTGGTCGTCAGCCATCGGCCTTCGCTGCCGCTTGTCACCGTGCGCCTCGTGATCAAGTCGCAGGACGTGCTCGAGTCCGAGGAAAAAGCGGGTAGAAGTTCAATGACCGCGCGCATGCTCGACGAAGGCACACACAGTCGATCCGCGCTGCGCATACAGGAGGAACTCGATCGCTACGGCTCATCACTCGGCGTGGGCGGCGGGAAGCAGGGCGCGACCGTGACCCTCGGGAGCATGGCGAAGTATCTCGATGAATCGTTCGATATCATGGCCGATGTCGTGTTGAATCCGGCCTTCGATGAGGAGGAGTTCGATCGGCAGAAAAAACAGGCGCTTGACGGGCTGAAGCGAAACCGCACCAATCCGGGCAGCGTGGCAAACATTGTATTCATGAAGAAGCTGTTCGGCGCCGATCACCCTCTCGGCAGGAATTCCGAAGGAACGGAAGAATCGCTCGCGGCGCTCACGCCCGCCGATCTGCGCGAGACCTGGGACAGGTTCTGGCGTCCCAACAACGCCTCGCTGCTGTTCGTCGGCGACATCACGCTCGATCAGGCAGCCGCGCTGACCGAAAAGTATCTCGGAGCGTGGAAGCGTGCGAAGTTGCCGGACAGGGAACTCCCGAAATGGGACAGGATATCCGAGCGCACGGTGTACCTCATCGACCGGCAGGGTGCGCCGCAATCCGAAATCCGCATCGGCGGCCTGGCGCCTGTCCGGCAGGACAAGGATTATTTTTCCATGCAGATGGCCAACGCGCTGCTCGGCGGTGCGTTCTCATCGCGACTCATGCTGAACCTGCGCGAAGACAAGGGCTATACGTACGGCGCATACTGCCGTCTCGCCATGGAGCGGGAATACGGCTACTGGATGGCGACGGCTGGTGTGCAGACCCGGTTCACAAAGGAATCGCTGATCGAATTCCGCAAGGAGATCGAAGGGATGAGCGGTGGCATTCCCCTGCATCCCGCTGAACTGAGGAACATGCAGAACAACCTCACGCGCGGCTACACGCAGAATTTCGAAAGCAACGACATGGTCGCCGGACAGATTGCAGCCCTGCTCGCCGGAAACCTTCCGGTGACCGAGCTGGCGGAGTATGTTCCTGGTATCGAAGGACAGACGGCCGAGACCGTGACGGCTGCGGCGCGGAAGCACATCGCGTTCGACAGTTCCGTCGTGGTCGTCGTCGGCGATCTCAAGGAGATCGAAGCCGCGATGCGCGCGCTGAACTGGGGAACGGTCGTTGTCGTCGATGAAGACGGCAATGAGAAGTGACGGAGCCGGGAACCGTGCCGGTACCGGATCAGTGACGCGAATATTCCGGAGCCTCGATGCAACCTTTCGCTCGCAGCACCGTCAAACAGAACGCATACTATCCTCCTTCAGCCCTTGGCGGTTTCCATCCACCTCCGCAAAGGGCTGAACTTTTATAATTAGGAATTACGAATTATGAATTACGAATTTTGGCGGGGTGGGATCGGGTGTGAGGTGTCGTGGAGGGAGCGGCGAGTCGTGATGCAGATGCTGCCTGTGAGTCGGATGAGCTCTTCACAGGCCTCGAGCAGAGGTGACATGCGCCCGGCGGTCGTCTGACCGCTGTCTCGGATGAGTCGCAGCCAGTAATGCGTTTCCCGGGCTTCCTTGTAGGCTATCTGCATTTTCGCGAGGAAATCCCGTTTCGATTGCCCGCCAACCGCCTCCTCGACATTCGCTCCGATCGAAGTGCCGCTCCTGAGCAACTGGCGCGCCATATCGTACTCGCGCCATTCCTCCCGCATGATCCTGCGCATGCTCACGATCCGCAGCGCGAAATCATACGATTTCTCGACCACGACATTCCCTGTCTTCATTGCACTCTCCCTGGCATAATTGTTGAACGACCAGTCTTCCTCCCCCCCAATTCCTAATTCGTAATTCGTAATTCCTAATTATCTAAGCACTTTGCGGTATCGCAGCACCGCGAGGCTGAACACGCCGACACCGAAGGTGATCATGGCGAGCGTTTCCGGCAACAGGTACTGCAGCGAGGTTCCCTTCAGGTAGATCTCACGGAGGATCACCATGAAGTAGCGCAGGGGATTGAGGTAGGTCAGGTACTGGATCGCGTCGGGCATGTTCGAAATGGGGATGAAGAATCCCGAGAGCAGGATGGCGAAGATCATGAAGAACCAGCCGACGAACAGCGCCTGCTGCTGGGTTTCCGAAATCGTGGAGATGAGAATGCCGACCCCGAGCGTGGTCAGCGGAGCGAGCGGTATATTTTCACTGATCTCTAT
>CAZWNO010000114.1:0-3515 GCA_964635845.1 uncultured Chromatiales bacterium | reverse complement strand
TTCCATGAACAGAAGCAGGATGCTGCCCTGCACGCCGATTCCGAAAATCAGATACACAAATCCCATTGCAATGGTTATTTCGAGGAATCCGAGGATGCTGAACGGGATGGTCTTCCCGAGGATGAGCTCGGTCGCGCGGATCGGCGTGACGATCAACTGATCGAGCGTGCCGATTTCCTTCTCGCGCACGATCCCCATGCTCGTGAGGAACACGGTGATGATCAACAGGAGAAGCGCGACGATGCCCGGGACGATGTACACCTTGCTCTCCATCGCGGGATTGTACCAGAACCGCGTTTCCGCCCGCGTGAGTCTGACGCCGCGCATCGGCTGTCCCAGGCGCGGCTCCTGCACGATGAGCGAAGCCTGGTGCTCCTGCACGATGCGGGTGATGTAGCTGAGCGCGACGCCCGCGCTGTTGCCGTCGCTGCCGTCGACCAGCAGCTGCACTGAGGGACGCTCGCCACGGATGATGTCCCGCTGGAAATGTTCCGGCACGATCACCGCGATCCGCGCGCGGCCATCATCCAGCCATTCCGGGAGCGCACTGTAGTCGTCCTCGAAGCCGACAGGATCGAAGTACAGCGTATGCGTGAAGTCCTGCAGGAAATCGCGGCTCATCCCGGTACGGTCGAGATCGGTGAACACCACGGTCACGTTCTTGACATCGGTTGTGATCGCATAGCCGAGCAGGACGATCTGGATAAACGGCACGACGAAGAGTACGCCAATCATCGCCGGATCGCGGAAGATCTGCCGGAATTCCTTCTGGACTAAATAGAAGATACGTTGCATACTGTTGCCGCCTGGTGCGTGGATGTCGTGATTCGTTTGGTCGTTCCGATCGTCGCTCGTCGGAACCGGTCATTCCAGCCGCATGCGGAATCGGCGGATCGCATTCACGAGGAGCAGGGCGCCGAGTCCGGTCAGTATCAGCGCATGCGGCCACAGCTCCGCCAGGCCGACACCCTTGAGCATGATCGCGCGGATGATGGTCAGGAAGTACGTCGCGGGAAGGATGTTCGCGAGATACTGCAGCACGGTGGGCATGCTCGTGATCGGGAAAATGAATCCGCTGAGCATGATCGTGGGCAGGATCGTCGCCATGAGCGTCATGAACATCGCGAGCAGCTGCGTGCGCGCGACGGTGGAGATCATCAGTCCGAAACTCAGTGCCACGAACACGAAGACGAGCGAGAGGAGTCCGAGAAGGAACAGGTTCCCGCGCATGGGGACGTCGAAGAGCAGGCGCGCGCTGACGAGGATGATTGCCGCGTTCAGGAGACCGAGGATGACATAGGGCAGCACCTTCCCGAGGATTATCTCGCGCGCGTTCACCGGCGAGACGAGAATCTGTTCGAGCGTACCGGTTTCCTTCTCGCGCGTGATCGCGATGGATGTGAGCAGGGCGGAGATCAGCATCAGAATGAGCGCCACGAGCCCGGGAACGAAAAAATGCGTGCTGTTCATGTCCGGATTATAGAGAATCCGCGGCGTGATGTCGTAAAGGACCGGGAGGGAACCGTTCATCCGCGTGTTGAACAGCTGCAGCACCTGCTCGGCATAGTTGCTGACGAAAATCCCGACATTGCTGTCGCTCGCGTCGATCAGGAGCTGCACTCGCGCACCGGTCCCGGCCCGGAGCTCCTCGCTGAATTCTCCGGGAATGACGATGACGAGCAGTGCGTCGCGGCGCATGAACACGTGTTCGATCTCATCGCGGCGCAGCTCGCGCCCGAGCGGCCTGAAGAAGCCGTTCTCCGCGAAGGCCTCCACGAGCGCGCGGCTCTCGGGCGTGCGCGCTTCGTCGATCACTCCGAAGACGATGTTGCGCATGTCGAGCGTGATTGCGTATCCGTACAGCACGATCATCAGGATCGGCATGAGAATGATGATCAGCAGCGTCCGCCAGTCGCGGAAGATATGCGTGAATTCCTTGCGTATGATGGCCAGAAGTCTGCGGCGCATGGTTCCGTCCGTTACCTTTCGAGTGGGGTTGATCTGTTGCCGCCGACGAGGGAGATGAAGATGTCCTGCATGCTGTCCATGCCGTACTTTTCCTTCAGTGCGCCGGGCTTTCCGATTTCGATGATGCGCCCCTGATGCATGATCGAGAGTCGGCCGCAGTACTCGGCTTCGTCCATGTAATGCGTCGTTACGAACACGGTTTTCCCGGCACCCGCGATATCATGGATGATCCGCCAGAAATTGCGCCGGGAGATCGGATCCACGCCGCCCGTGGGCTCGTCGAGAAATACGATCGCCGGATCATGAAGCATCGCGACGCTGAGCGCCAGCCGCTGCTTCCAGCCGAGCGGGAGGGAGCGGGTGAGCGTGTTGCGCCGCTCCGTCAGCGCGAGTTCCTCGAGCGTGCGGTCGGTTTTCTCCGCGATCGCCGCGCGCGACAGTCCGTAGATGCCGCCGTAGAATTCGATGTTCTGCGCGACAGTCAGATCCTCGTACAGGGAGAATTTCTGACTCATGTATCCGATTGTCTGCTTGATCTGCCTCGCCTGCGTGCGGACGTCGTAGCCCGCGACGCGCGCGACGCCGCCGCTCGGTGGCAGGAGGCCGCAGAACATGCGGATGGCGGTCGTCTTGCCCGCGCCGTTCGCGCCGAGGAAGCCGAAGATCTCGCCGGGCTGTACGGTGAGGGAGATGCCGTCGACGGCGGTGAAGCCGCCGAAGCGCCTGCTGAGGTTTTCGGCATGGACGGCGGGTTCAGGCTGCATCGCGTGTCTCCCGTTCGATCAGGGAAATGAAGACATCCTCGAGCGACGGCGAAATCTCCTCGAGGGTGATCGCGCGGCCGACGGCGTCGGAGATGCGGCCGGCAAGATCGCGATTCTCCGATCCGGCGGCGGCGGTGACATGCAGGCTGTCGCCGAAGGTCTGCACGGACACGACGCCCTGCACGCGATCAATTGCGGCGAAACGCATGACAAGGTCGGGATCCCGCAGCGCGAACATCGGCAGACGCATCGTCGCGATCAGGTCACGTGGCGTGCCGCTCGCAAGGGCGCGGCCTTCGTGCATGATGATGATGCGGTCGCAGTGCATCGCCTCGTCCATGTAGGGTGTCGAGACGACGATGGTGACGCCCTGCGCGCGCAGTTCGCGGAGGATGTCCCAGAATTCGTTCCGGGAGACGGGATCGACGCCGGTCGTCGGTTCGTCGAGCACGAGCAGCACGGGATTGTGAATGAGCGTGCAGGACAGCGCGAGCTTCTGCTTCATGCCTCCCGAGAGGCGTCCGGCGAGCCGCGAAGCGAAAGGCTGCAGGCGGCTGAAGTCGTACAGGCGCGCGAGCCGCGCCGCGAGATCGGTTTTCGGGACGGAGAACAGGTCCGCGAAGAAACGGAGGTTCTGTTCGACGGAGAGGTCCGGGTAGAGGGAGAAACGCTGCGGCATGTACCCGGTGATCGCGCGCACCTGGCGGATGTTATTGCGGATATCGTAGTCCTGAATATGCATCGTCCCGGAATCGGGCTGCAGCAGCGTGACCAGCGTGCGCA
>CAZWNO010000113.1:3316-12777 GCA_964635845.1 uncultured Chromatiales bacterium | reverse complement strand
GCCGACCTCGTCCTGCCCTCCCTCGATGCGGGGGACGAGGAGACCTTCGTGCGGCTCGCGGTATTCGACCGGCACGGACGCGAGGTCGGAGTGCTCGTGGACGGACAGCAGGCCGCGGGTGAACATGTGGTGATATTCGAAGCCGGGGATCTCCCGGCTGGAATGTACTTCTACCGCCTCGTCACCGCGGGAGCGATTCACACCGGGAGGCTGCAGCTGGTAAGGTGAAGCGAATCGACGGGTGAAGCCTGACAGCGGAGGCGCGGGCGGCGCATCCGCACGATTGTGGTACATTCGCACAACCCTGTCGCGGCAGCGGCCATCGTTGGTCCGATCCTCGCAGCGGCTCCCGGACTCCTCTTCCGTTGGCGGGCATCACTTCCGGATTACCCGCTGACATTCGTTCGAAAACCTGCGCTGTCAGGATCGCGATTTGAAATGGATGTATCGCCCGGCAGCATTCCTGAATCGGTCCCGATTCTCAATACGAGGAACACGATGCGCCGCGCACTGACATCAATCATTTGTTTCTCCCTGCTGACCGTTGTGCATATCGCCCGCGCCCAACAGTACGTTCCGCTGGAGGTCGGCAACCGCTGGGATTTCATCGGCTCGTACTACGACACGCAGACACATGAAAGCGAAAGAGACACGATGATGCTGCGCATCGTCGATTTCGGCAGACAGGCAAACGGGAAAGACTACTACGAGCTGGAGAATCGCGGGAGACACGGCTATTCTTTCGGTCTTTGCATGGAGCGCTTCATCCGTGTGGACTCGATGCGGATGTACGTGTATTTCGAGGAAGACAGCACGGAAGAAGTGTATTACCGCTTCGATGCGGGGCAGGACGAGTCCTGGCCGCTATCGCATGGTTGGCCGTCGACCATTCAGCTGCAGAGCATCGATTCGACGGAAGTGTTCCAGCTTCCCACGCGCATCCTGACCTATCGTCGCGACGGGCTCATCCTCGACTGGATCACGCTGTCCGAACGTTTCGGTCCGCTCGCGAGACATTCCGAAGGCGAACCGCCCGGCACCCGCCGGGACGATGTAACGCTCGTCGGGTGCATACTGTCGGGAGTCACCTACGGACAGTTGCTTGTCGATGTCGAGCAGCTGCATAATCCGCCGGCAGCCGATGTGCTCCTCCCCGCCTACCCGAATCCATTCCGTCACGCAACAACGGTGCCTTTCGCGATGAAGAACCCGGGGACCGTGATGATTACCATCGTGAACACCCTCGGATCCGTCATCCTGCGTCGCACTCTTGAAGCAACCGCGGGATCGAACCAGTTTCGCTGGAGGCCCGTCGGACTGCCGCCCGTTGTCTACCTGCTCACGTTGAACGGCCGGGAAGTCCGCCGCACGGCAAAGCTCGTGATCACGGAGTAGCGTCGATTCCAGACTCAATCCTCCGGTGAAGGGTGTTTCCATCGAAAGGATTCAGGCACGGGATCACTGCAGCAGGAGCAGATTTCCTGACACCGTCTGCATCCCGGTATGCATTCGCAGCACATACATCCCCGCGGGGAGATTGTCGAGCGGGATCGTGTATTCGGTATCGCTGCGTTCGTGCATGAGATCCTGACTTCGGAGTTGCCGTCCGAGCAGGTCGTGCACGGACAGTCGGACCTGCCCCGGAATCGCTCCGGCAAGACCAACATGGACGACGCCGTTCGCCGCCGGAACCGGATTCGGATAGAGCCGCATGACAGGCTTTTCCGGAGGAACGGGAGTTTCAGACACCGTGAGCGGAATGCCCCAGGATTCGCCACAGATGATCGCGCCGGTGAGTTTCCAGCGATAGCCGCCTTCGTACATGAGATAATCCCTGGCGGCGATAGGACCTATCCCTTCAACCAGTGTGTCCTGCCGGTCATAATGATATCCAATATCAGCAGTGATAAGCACGAACCTGGTATCACTTCCGAAGCTTCGCCGGCTGATTCCGGTCACGATTCCAGAGTGTGTGATATCGCCAAGGTCGGCCGCGAAGGGGTAGGCGAGCGCCGAATCAATCGCATGGATCCCATCCTCCGCTTCACGGAACCAGCCATCTATCAGACTTTTCTCGTCCGGACTCCCGGGTTGGTACGGGATGCCCGGGAGCCGAAAGCGGAAGTATACCTCCCCGTCCACCAGCGTATCCTGCGTTAACGTCACGCGAGCGACGGTATCATATGACCTGCTGGTCATTCGATATTCGTAGATATTATCCCTGCAGAGCGGGAAAAACCGGTGACGCTCGGTGCCGCGGTTGTACGCGACGCCATTGACGACAGCGCTGGCCAATGCCGACGAGACGGAGCCGTGACCGCCGGACAACGCAATCTCGCGAATGACGCCGAATTCTTCCGCGATGATGCGCACGAACCCGCCGCGTGACGTTTGTCCCCGTATCTCGAATGCCTTGACTGGTTGAGCGAACACTGTTGTATCGAACCGTCTTTCGACGGACCACCGCTGCCCATCGAGCATGATGGTGTCGGTGGCGGGGATGTATGCAGGATAGTACTCGCAGGCAGGTGCTGATCCCATGAAGTCCATGGGATAATAGTACACGATGCAATCGGGATTGATCGTGACGGAGAAACTCCGATTGTCGAACAGGAGGGCCGAGGATGCCGGCAGGCCAACCCAGTATGGTCCCCGCCGGGATTGTCGTGCGCTTTCTATGGTTGATTTGCCGTCTTCACGGTAACGGACAAGAATGTCGCGCGCACGCAGCGGGACGTCGATGGCGATGGGGTCGTCGGGAGGGCCTTGACCACAACGTCTTCCGGAGAGGAATCGACAATACACTCTTTCCCCGCCGCCTTTTTGCCATGATGTAAAGTCCCAGATTCCGATACCGTCGGCGACAATCCACACAAGCGTGCTGTCACCGTCGATCCTCGTGATTTTATATGCATGGGTCTGTCCGAACACGGTGTGGACCGTCAGAGTGTCGGAGATTTTCCCGCCCAGCACCGGCGTACCGATGCTATCGATCGATGGCAGAAACAGGGAGTCCCCCTCCGCGGTGAGGCAATGCAGTCCCAGCGAGTCACTGCGTGCCCAAATCGCCGGGAGCCTCAGTTGCTCGGGAAAGACCATATGGACATACACCTCCCCGTGAGCCACGGTGTCCCGTTCGATATTCTCGGTGAGAATCACGGGCGGAGTGTAGTCCGCGCGGTTCGGATCCCGCTGCTGGATATGCCAGGACGACGCGTCTCCCACGCAGACAGGAAACGAGAAGGTCTGCGCGGTCGCCTGCATGCCGTGCCCCGCAAGAAGCAGGCACGCGGCGGTCATTGCGTGATGGAACAACTTCATGATCGGTAACCCTCCTTGCGAACCCGGGGACTTGCTGCCGGCAAGATCAGAAATCCGGATCTCAATGTCAATTCTCATGTAATTTGAATCGCCCGGGCTGTTCCCCGGCACAGACGCCGCAAGAAAAAGAAAACCACTTGCATCTCTGCAAACAAATCCGGATATTGCGCACTATATCACCCGAATTGTACACAACATCCGGATCTCCATCCGTGAAACAATGCGCAGGGTCGCGGCAGACGAACTTCTTCACTTCGGCAGGCAGGGCATATGCAATGCGGGTGTGGATGGTGAGTGACGCCATTCGAACAGTGGCGTCATCGTGTGGACGAGTCCCTTGTGCAGAAGTCAGTTCGACGCGTGGTGACTTTGACAGGATTGACGCAGCGAGGTGCTTTCCTCAACTTCCTGCCATGGAGACCGCAGCCCCATGGACCATCTCACTGTGTCGTCATATGCCGACCCGTCTATCATATCTGGATAAATTCCGAGATCGGAATGAAGCTCCTGTGAATACGAGATTCGCACATTTGGAACAGCTTCCCCGGAGGCGTCTCCTGCAGACAGAATCGAAGAAATCCGTGGCTTAGTAGGATCCATCTAAATAATTGTTAGACCTTATGCCATCTAACCCGCTAACCAACCTTCAAGCTCGATTGAAAGACATCGATGAAATTCTTTCAGCGCGAGATGCAATTTGTCCAGCCGGAGCCGGACGTCCTGCAAAGCGCAAGGGTGCTGCCGTCATTGCCGGTGGAACTGTTTTGCTGTCTGCTCTCTTTGAAGGCTTCGTTGAGGAACTGTTCGAGTTGTGTGTTGACATGCTTTACACCACTACCGCAGCTGGCACAAGAACTACTTTGAAAGAGCATACGAGCCGAAAAAATAACAACGCCAATGTACACCATGTAAACACCTTGTTTTTTTACCTCGGCATTCCATGGGTAATGTCTCATCCCAAAGTCCACTGGAGAAAGTTTGCAAACGCTGAAGTCCAGGTACGCCTCAGTAAGCTTTCAAAAGCACGCAATGAACTGGCGCATGGAAAAGGTCACGTTGTGACGAAACCAACATTAAAAGCATGGCGTGATTTTGTAGCCCGACTAGCGGAAAAACTAGATGAAATCGCTGCCGACCGCATAGAGGCTGCAACAGGGGTGCGACCATGGTAATTTGGTCTAACAATTACCTCGAGAGGAACGCCCCGCCAGCAAGCTTCGCTTGCTGTCTCCACGCCCCTCAAGCTCAACGTTGGAAACAATGGTACTCAACATGAGACTAGTCTGTGGATAGGGCGGACCTCAACCCGATCAAGCAGATACCGATTCTGCAGGTTGCTGCGCGCCTCGGTATCAAAGTCAGGGGAAAGAAGGCGCTCTGCTTTGGGGGACATGATACGGACCCGAGCTTGTCGTTTGTGCTGGCCAAGAACATCTGGAAGTGCTTCGGTTGCGAAATGAAGGGCGACTCGATTAGTTTAGTGATGGAGGTGCTGCGGTGTGACTTCAAGGGGGCACTGGATTGGTTTGCGAGGGAATTCGGGATTGATGCGCTGCAGGAGCAAGACGCGCGACGACCAAGACGCAAGGCTTCTTCTTTTAAGAAGTCTCCTCATATGCCGCCGTTGGATGCCAAGCCCCCGGCAACAGATGATGACTTTCGAGCGGACCCTCAGGTCTACGCCTGGATGATCGAGAAATGTGGGGAGGTCGCGGATGCGAAGGGAATCGAGTACTTGAGACGGCACGGCATACCGCTGCCAGTCGCAAGCCGGTTCAGCGTCCGCGAACTGCGCAGTCCTTCGCGCGCCTTGACGCGACTTGTGAGGGAATGGGGTGCGACAAGAGTGCTGAAGAGCGGTCTGGCTTGGGGGGACGCAGAGCCGGAGAACTTGATCTGGGGATCCTATACGCTGCTGTTTCCTTTCCTGCAGGACGGTAAGGTTGTCTACGTCCAAGGCCGACCTTTTGCAGGCAAGACCAAGTTCCTCGGGTTACGTGGGGTTCCCAAACCGCTCTACAACGCAGACTGCCTCGCCGCGATTCCCTTTGGGTCTTGCATACACCTCTGCGAAGGCATCCCAGATGCCTTGGCGCTGGAGGCGAAAAGTCTGCACGCGTTGGCCGTTCTCGGTGCAAGCTCCTTTCGGCCGGAATGGGTCGACCATCTGCTCCGGTACGACGTTGTGGTCGTGCCGGACGGGGACAGTGGCGGGGAGGCTTTCCTGCGGACCGTTTCGGAGGCTTTCAAGAAAAAGGGCAAGGCTGTCCGGGCAGTCCGAATGCCGGAGGGCCGGGATGCAGCCGATGTGCTGGGCGAGACCGGAGAGAATGAATGAGCGCTTTCCTGGAAGAGGTCGCGGACCAGCTCAATCTTCGCTGGGCCTGGGAGAAGGTCAGGCGTGAAGCAAGGCCGGGCGACATCTGGTTCGACGAAATAGAGCTGGCCGGTTTCGAACTGGAGCTTGAGCGGAGACTTCACGAAGTAGGGAGCGAGCTCCGTAAAGGACGATACAGGCTTGCCCCCCTTCGGCCGTTACCATTCCCAAAGCATCGGGACAAGAATGGAGATGCACGCGTCCGCCAGACTTTCCAGGTCGCTGTTCGGGACCAGGTTGCATGGACGGCTGTCGTCAACGTCGTCGGACCTCACGTAGACAGCAAGATGCCTGCCTGGAGCTATGGGAACCGGCTCTATCGGAGCATCTGGGTCAATAAGGATAAGGACGGCACCAAGCGGCGCATGATCGGCAACTACCGCCATGCTTCTGGCAGGCTCTTTCTGCCATTCGCCCAGAGTTGGCCAATTTTCCGGCGGCACGTCTACCTGAGCACGTGCGCAATGTCGTCCGCTTCCGACCTGCCGGACATGGATGAGCGCACAGAAGAAGAACTACAGCTTCAGCTTCAGCTTCAGCAAAGCCTTAGTGCGGAGCACCGCTGTCCCTTTGTCTACCGCGAGTATTGGGAACCCAAGCGACCGAAGGGAGCTGATTCCGAGCAATTATACTGGTGCAGCATAGATCTGGAGAAATTCTACCCTACGCTAAAGCTTGGCGTCGTTTGGGATAACATCGTCGAGGCGTTGCCGTCAGAATGGCAGGAGGCTGCCGGGCGTCTGCTGGAATCTATGCTGAGGTTCCCACTTGATACGAGCGAATGGAATGAGGATGAGCTCAAGAAGATGGACCTCCGGCCGGCGAGTAAGACGTTCAGGCATATCCCGACCGGGCTGTACGTCGCTGGATTCCTGGCCAATGCCGGATTGCTGAAGGTTGACGAGGCTGTGTCCCGGCAACTGGAGTGGCGCAATGTCGCGCATTTCCGGTTCGTAGATGACCACATCATCCTCGCCTACAGTTTCGACGAATTGATCAAGTGGGTGGATGACTATGCCCGATTGCTGTACGACGCTGGCACCGGAGCACGAGTGAACCCTGAGAAGGTTGAGCCGAAGGCACTGGGTGAGTGGTTCGGTGGAAGGAAGCGCAAGCGGAAGCCGCCGAGTCTAGAGAGCCTGGAGAAGGCGGCAAGGAAGGAATGTGAGCTGGATCCGAAGTTCCCTTCACCTCTCATGACGAAAACCCTTGCGCTGGTATCCGGTATTGCGAGAACGGACTTCAATCTTCTTGAGACAGCAGAACTGGCTAACCTGAACGAACAGCTTGAGCAGTTGCTCCTCGTTGACATCCCGGAGGACGAGATACCTGCAAAAACCAGGCTCTCGTTCGCGGCCTCTCGCCTCAGCCGGGTTGCCGAGTGCCGGATATCCAACAACGACGTGACAGTGAACTTGAACGACCGCCGGGATGCGCTCGAAGATGCACTGGAAAGGAAAGAACTGAAAGAAGATAGGCGCCGGGAGATCAACGAAGAACTTGCTGCGGTGGCCAAATCTCTGAAAGAGGAGACTGAGTCGCTAGAGCGTGATATTAATCGGTCGTTCCAACTATTCCGGAAAGTGTTACGGGAACGTCCGGACAGGGTCCGCCTGTGGACGCGAGCGATATTGATGTGTCGTTTGACAGGCGTGAAGGGCTTGGGCGACATCCTTGCAGACATTACCAGGGAAAGCCGCGAGAACGCCCTCGCCGGGGAATACCTGCTGGCGAACACGCTCGCCTTGGTTGGGGGCCAGGCTTTGGTGGCTGCCCGTATTCTGTGTGACAGGAACGTTGCACGTTGGCGGCGGGAGGCGGCACAGTCATTCCTGGAAGATGTCCGCGACACTGCTGTCCCGTCCCCGGAGGCGAAACGCTCAAGGCGGTTTCTGCAGCTGAGTATGGCCCAGTATTGCTTTGGGCTTCACTGCGCAAGTCTGGTAATGGAAGAGCAGACGGTCGAAAGTGCAGAATCTTCGTCCATATCCTTCAAGAAGGACCTGATTGGTGCCGGTCAGAAGTGTACACGGCAAAGCGTGGCGGATCGCGCGCCGGAGGAGTGGGTGTGGTGGGCTGCGCGGAAGACGCTCCGCGACCTGTCGGCTCGCCCTGCGTCCTTTGTCAGTGCGCTTGGAACGCCCCTTTCGCCCAACAGGGCGACCTTTGCCTTCTGGCGTTTCTTCCCGTTCGATGCTCCGCTTCCGATCTTGATGGAAATGGCCTCCAAAGAACGGAAAAGGGGCGAGGTCGGAGCCGCTACTGCCGGGTGGTGGGTTGATACGCTGCGAAACAGGCCAGAGACCGCAAGAGAACTCTCCTCAAGTACGCCCCACAATGAGGTGAGACGTGCCTGTCGCATGGTGACGGCGGTACGGGAGGAAACGGTTACGCTTTACGGCTGGTGCAGTTTTCTAAACAATCTTCAAGGGGGACAAGCAACGGACCCGAGGGCCGGGGAGTGGACAGCGCTCGAGCTCACCCGCCAGATCGCCGAGCTCATTCAGCAGGAGCCCATATTCGGCCCTATCTACGTGAAGCGCGCGAGAAAAAGCCTTCCAGATTTGTCATATGTACACCCGGCCAATTTTCGAGTGCCAAGCGAGTGGATCAAGGGCGATGAGCCGACCTGGGAGAGTTGGCAAAACGAAAGAGTACGGGGGAGGGATGGGTCACGACAAGTTCTTTATGTGAAGGCCGCAGACCGGATAGCTGACGCACGGTACACGCCACTGGATGCCGCGACAAGCGCACTGTTTCAGTCGGTGAATCCTGTACGCGGTCTGGGTCTCGTCCTCTACGGTTTGCTTAGGCGGGACTTCGCGCTACCATCAATGTGGAATGGGCCTGGACATGCTGACGTCCTCAGGATGTTGCCTCCGCTATTGATGGGAGCCATGACGTGCTCGTCGTGGACGATGGGAGTACTACAGGGGTGCCTTCTGCCGCGCGTTACAGAGAACCAGCTGTTGCGCCGTAAACATTCGGTAGGTTACTCTGACGACGATACACTGCAGGACCCGCCGATGTTCTTGAGTGCGGCTGATGTGAGTGCCGCACTAGTGAAGTGCCAGAGCGTTCTCAAACAGTACCAACTATCAACCTTAAACCACCGAGCTCGACAGCTGGTCCCCGTGAGTGTCCGCCAGCTCACGACTCCGGAATGGAGTAAGGTCTTCTCTGATGAAGTCGAACCGGGTGGATAGCCATGAATGACCCGTCTAGCTACAAGGAACAGTTATCCCTCGGCATCGCGCAGACGACGGTTGATGCCTTGAAGGCATGGAAGAAGGGCGCCGCCGCCCCACAGATGTCGGACGCGCAAGATGAGCACGTTTGGACTGAAATCAGGAAGGCGTTCCGTGCATTTGGTGACGGCGGAAAGCAGCCTCAGGTGGTGCTCTTCCCGGAGCTGTCCCTCCCCAGGACTCGCCTTTCAGACTTCCAGCACCTGGTCCGCAGTCTGAACGCCATTTGTATTGCGGGAGTCGACTACCGATTGGACCACGATGCAAAACGGGCCTGGAATGAAGGCATCGTGTTCGTTCCCAATGGGTTCTTCGATGGGCGGCCATCCCGCTACTGCAGCAAGATCCTGTTCGGCAAGACGTACGCCGCACCGGCGGAGAGACGTGACCTTCTGGCGCTCGTACCACCCTGGGAATTCTGCCCGGATCCAACAGTGTACGTCTTCGACTGTGAGGCATACGGGCGGATTGGGGTCAGCATTTGCTACGATTTCATGGACGTCGAGAGGGCTCTG
>CAZWNO010000113.1:0-3306 GCA_964635845.1 uncultured Chromatiales bacterium | reverse complement strand
TGTATCGCGGCCGAATAGAACACCTGCTTGTGATTGCGTATAACCGTGACCTCAATATGTTCCGGTCTCTAGCAGACTCCCTTTCACGAACCGTATTCTGCAATGTCGTAGTCTGCAACACAGGACACTTCGGTGGGTCCCTAGCGGTGTCGCCTTACTATGAAGCCCATCGGCGGACGCTCTACGAGCACGGAGGGGGAGGACTGTTCACTACGCAGGTGTTGCAACTTCCGGTCCGAGCAGTACAGGAAGCCGCACGTGGTATCGTGACAGCAACGAAGAAGTGCTTGCATGTTCAGGAATTCAAGAATCCGCCTCCTGGGGTTCCCGACGCCATTCGGCTCTCACGCGTCACCACAAAGTTCACAGAAGCGTAGCTGTCTCCTCGCAGCATACCGACACAAAGACGACGCTATAGGACAAGAATGTGATGGACAGGGAGGAAATCTAATACATGACCTATTTGATGAGATGGAATTGCCAACAAGCCGAGTCCACCGCACCAGCAAAGGCCGCCCCGAGCGCGTCTTCCACTGTCCCGTGACTCGCGACGGTTAGCCGACACAGGTACAATGCATATGAGCGTTTCCAGAGAGCAGGCACACCAGATTGCCTCCGAGCATCTTCTACATGAAGACATCAAAGGAGAGTCATTGGCGGGTGAAACTACTGCTCAGAAGAATCCCCGCATTCGAGAAGTGCTCGCGGCGAACGAACTCAGGGTTTCCGCTCCCAGAGTGTACGGCCTTCGAATCGTCCTTGAGGATTGCTGGATAGCGTATGTTGATCAGCCATTCACCGCACTTCGGTCGTCGCACGTAGTGTTGGTTACTCGAGCATCGGGTGAGGTGGTCTATTCAGGTCCAGCAAATGATGAGGGCTGACTATCTGCGCTGCCTAGCAAGCTCTTGGAGCTGATAGGCGTACACAAGTACATTGGACTTGCGGTCGTGCGCTAACAGAAGGATTAACAGCTGCGAGCGCATTGCGCCATCGGGGTCAATGCCCGCCTCTCAAGTGTACTCCATTAGACCTCCAACACCTATGAATAACCCCCTCCCATGAACAAAAAATCCCTCACCGAGGCGGACATACGCACGAAGTTGATTACGCCCGCGATTGTTGGCGCGAATGGCGACAAGTGGGATGTGATGACGCAGGTACGCGAGGAATTCCGTTTCACTAAGGGACGTGTCATCGTACGCGGGAAGACGGTCAAACGCGGCGAGGCGAAGAAGGCGGACTACCTGCTGTATTACAAGCCGAACATTCCGCTGGCTGTCGTCGAGGCCAAGGACAATACCCACTCGGTCGGAGCGGGGATGGCGCAGGCGCTGGAGTATGCGGAAATTCTCGATGTGCCCTTCGCCTACAGCTCGAATGGGGATGCCTTTCTCGAGCACGACCGCACCGCCATTTCCGGTACTGTCACGCGGGAAATTCCGCTCGACCAGTTCCCCTCGCCGCAGGAACTATGGCAGCGCTACTGCAAGGCCAGGGACTGGAGCGATGTACAGCAGCAGGTTTATACCCAGGATTACTACGACGACGGCTCCGGGAAAGCACCGCGCTACTACCAGCACATCGCGATCAACCGCACCGTGGAAGCCATTGCACGCGGCGAGAACCGCGTCCTGCTGGTCATGGCGACCGGCACGGGCAAGACCTACACGGCCTTCCAGATTATCTGGCGCCTCTGGAAGGCCGGGGTGAAGAAGCGCATCCTCTTTCTCGTGGATCGCAATATTCTCGCCGACCAGACCAGGACCAACGATTTCAAGCCGTTCGGTCAGGCGATGACCAAGATCACCAATCGCATGGTGGACAAATCGTTTGAAATCTACCTCAGCCTTTACCAGGCCGTCACGGGCACGGAGGAAGAACAGAATATATACAAACAATTCTCATCCGATTTTTTCGATCTCGTCATCGTGGATGAGTGTCACCGCGGCAGCGCCGCCGACGATGCCCGCTGGCGCCAGGTGCTCGAGTATTTCCATTCGGCCACGCAGATCGGTCTGACCGCCACACCAAAGGAAACACGCGACGTTTCCAACATCGAGTATTTCGGCGAACCCGTCTATATGTATTCGCTCGGCCAGGGAATTGCCGACGGATTCCTGGCTCCCTACAAGGTGGTGCGCATCGGCCTCGATAAGGACCTCGACGGCTGGCGTCCGGAAGACGGGCAGACCGACAGGTACGGCCAGGTCATCGAGGATCGGGAATACAACGACCGCGATTACGACCGCGACCTCATCCTTGAGAAGCGCACGGCGGTCGTTGCCGGCAAGGTCACCGAATTCCTTCGCGCCACCAACCGCTTCGCCAAGACCATCGTCTTCTGCGAAAACATCGACCACGCCGAACGCATGCGCCAGGCTCTTGTCAACGCCAATCCCGACCTCGCCGCCAACAATGCCAGATACGTCATGCGCATCACCGGCGACAACGACGAGGGGAAGGCGCAACTCGACAACTTCATCGACCCCGAGGCCACCTATCCGGTCATCGCCTGCACCTCCCGGCTCATGAGCACGGGCGTGGATGCCCAGACCTGCCACCTGATCGTGCTCGACCGCATCATCAATTCGATGACCGAATTCAAGCAGATCATCGGACGCGGCACGCGCATCAACGAGGACTACAACAAGTTCTTCTTCACCATCATGGATTTCCGCCGGGCCACCGCCCTCTTCGCCGATCCCACATTCGACGGCGATCCGGTGCAGATTTACGAGCTCGGCCCCGACGAACCGCCTGTTCCCCCGGACGAACCACAACCCGAACCGCCGACCGGCGATGAAACGCCTGAACCGCCGCTGCCACCCGATTTCGATCCCGACGACGACGGACCCCACCCGCGCACCCGCTATTTCGTGGACAACGTCCCGGTCAGCGTCGTGATGGAGCGGGTCCAGTTTCTTGACGAATACGGCAAGCTCATCACCGAATCCCTCACGGACTACACCCGCACGGCCGTGCACAAGAACTACGCCTCCCTCGACGACTTCCTCAACATCTGGAATGCCGCCGCGAGGAAGCAGGCCATTGTTGAACTGCTTGCCGGACAGGGCGTATTTTTCGATGAACTCGCCGAACAGGTCGGCGGCGACTACGATCCCTTCGATCTGGTCTGTCATGTCGCCTTCGACCAGCCGCCACTCACGCGGCGGGAGCGCGCCGAGCGGGTCAGGAAGCGGAATGTCTTCGGCAAGTACGGCGACAAGGCCCGCGCCGTGCTCGAAGCTCTGCTCCAGAAGTACGCCGACAGCGGCATCGCCAGCGTCGAATCGCTGGAAATCC
>CAZWNO010000112.1:0-13000 GCA_964635845.1 uncultured Chromatiales bacterium | reverse complement strand
GGCGCACTCTCCGAACTGGGTCAGATCACCAAGAACATTGTCGAAGCCGAGGATGCGATTTCGCCGCTGCAGCTGCGGCTCGCGCAATTCGGAAAGAACCTCAGCATCGCGATCGGCATCTCTATCGGCGTCCTCTTCATCGCCGGCTGGCTGCAGGGTAACTCGCTCCTGCAGATGTTCCTGACCTCCGTCGGACTCGCGGTTTCCGCCATCCCGGAGGGACTCCCGGTATCCGTCACCGTCGCGCTGTCCATCGGCGTTTATTCGATGGCGAAGAAAAACGCCATCATCCGCAAACTCGCCGCCGTGGAAACACTCGGCAGCACGACGGTCATCTGCACTGACAAGACAGGGACCCTGACGGAAAATGCGATGACCGTGACACGCATCGTCACCGGCGGTGAGACCTTCGAGGTCAGCGGTACCGGCTATGATGCTGACGGCGTCATCAGCGGTCCTCTCGGGCCGGTACCTCGTGTCGAGCATTCATCACCGCTCGGCCGCACGCTGATGATCGGCGTCCTCTGCACGGAGTCGCGTCTCGTCACCCGCGGGGGAGAAGTACAGCTTGTGGGAGATCCCACGGAGGGCGCACTCCTCGCCAGCGCCATGAAGGGCGGTATCATGCCGAAGGAAGCGGCGGAGGAGTATCCGATCGTCGAGATTCGTCCATTCGAGTCCGAACTGCAGTACATGGCTGTTTCCGTTCGCGTCAACGGCAGAAAAATGCTTCTCGTGAAAGGCTCCGTCGAGAAAATCATCGCCATGTGCGACCGTGTGCAGACCGCCGACGGGACGCTGCCTCTCGATATCGAAGCCGTACGCAGGGACGTCGCCGCGCTTTCATCGCAGACCCTCCGCGTCATCGCTGCCTGCTGGCGGGAACTGCCCGAAGAGGCGACCGCGCATGACGAGGACGTCTACCAGAACTGCGTTTTCAGCGGCCTGCAGGGCATGTACGATCCTCCGCGCGAAAGCGCCAGACAGGCCATCGCCGACTGCAAGAGCGCGGGAATCAAGGTGATCATGATAACGGGGGACCATCGCGACACGGCGCGCGCCATCGCGCATGAACTCCGTCTCGATGACAGGCAGATCGAAGTGCTCACCGGCGCCGAGCTTGACGAAATGGATGACAAGCATCTCCGAGGCGTCTGTGATAACACCGAAGTGTATGCGCGTGTCTCGCCGATGCACAAGCTCAGAATCGTCAAGCAGCTGCAGAGCCGCAATCATATCGTCACCATGACGGGCGACGGAGTCAACGACGCTCCCGCGCTCAAGGCTGCGAATATTGGTGTCGCGATGGGCGCCGGTACGGATGTGGCCAAGGAGGCCTCGAGCATGGTGGTGCTGGACAACAGCTTCGCGAGCATCGCGGCCGCGGTGCGCTATGGACGCGTGATCTTCGATAACCTGCGACACATCATCCTCTTCATACTCAGCACCAGCTTCGGCGGCGTTCTCACGATCGCTGCCAGCATCCTCGCCGGCATGCCGCTTCCGGTGCTTCCCGCGCAGCTCCTCTGGATCAACCTCGTGACCGACGGTATTTCAACTTTTCCTCTCGCATACGAGAAGGAGCATGGCAATGTGATGGCGCGTCCGCCGCGCGCGGTGGATGCCGGACTCGTGCCGAAGGAGATGCTCGTCACTATCCTCTTCGCCGGCATCATCATGATGCTTGGAACGCTCGGCGTCTACAAATGGGCGCTGGTCACCTACGGATACGACCTCGTCGTGGAAGAACTGCAGGGCTTCCCGCTCGCGAAGGCGCGCACGATGGCGTTCGTCACACTCGCGCTTTTTCAGATCTGGAATGTCCACAATTCACGTTCCGTGCATCAGTCGCTGTTCAGGATCGGACCGTTCTCCAATCGTCCGCTGCTGCTCATCATGTGCGTTTCCCTCAGCCTGCAGGTCGCGGCCGTGCATCTTCCGGGACTCAATTCCCTGCTCCGCGTCACCCCGTTGAACCTGCACGAATGGAGCATCTGCGTGTTCACATCGCTGTCGATCCTCGCGCTGATCGAGCTGAAAAAGCTGTTCGAGCGGCGCTGGGGCCGCCTGCAGTAATCACCCGCGCCATGTGCGCCGGAATCTGCGCAGCAGCAGGGAATTGGTCACGACGCTGACCGAGCTGAACGCCATTGCTCCGGCCGCGATAATCGGACTCAGGAGTCCGATGGCTGCGAGGGGAATCCCGACGACGTTATAGACGAACGCCCAGAACAGGTTCTGCCTGATTTTCCGAAGGGTGGCGTCGGAGAGGCGCATGGCGTCGGCCACGCCGCGAAGATCGCTTTTCATGAGCGTGATGTCGGCCGTCTCCATCGCAATGTCGGTCCCGCTGCCCATGGCGATGCTTACGTCCGCCTGCGCCAGGGCCGGCGCATCGTTGATGCCGTCTCCCACCATCGCCACGATCCTGCCTTCCTTCTGCAGCTCCTTCACATGACCGGCTTTCTGATCGGGTCGCACACCGGAAATCACACGCGTTATCCCGGCGTCCCTCGCGATCATTTCCGCTGCCTCCCTGGCATCTCCCGTCAACATGACGACGTCAATCCCCTGACGATGCAGGAGTTGCACCGCTTCGACTGAACTGTTTCGCATGACATCAGCGAGCGCAACTGCGCCGGCGAAACGGCCGTTGACAGCCGCGTACAGGACCGTGCGTCCTGACTGCATGAGTTCGTCTGGCAGTTGATCGGGGAGCTTTACCGCATAGGATTTCATCAGGCCGCGGTTCCCCACCATGACGGCTTCGCTGCCCAGAAATGCGATGACTCCCGCTCCGGGTTCGTATTGAAACGAGTCGGGCGGTCGCACTTCAATCCCGCGCTCGCGGGCATGGCGTACCACCGCCTGACCGAGCGGATGTTCGGATGGCTGTTCCGCCGACGCGACCATGGAGAGCAGCGTTTCCTCGTTCCAGTTCTCTCCTTCCATCGGGTGCGCGAATAGCGCAATGACAGCCGGTCGTCCTTCCGTCAGCGTGCCCGTTTTGTCGAGCACGATCGTCTGCACGGCGCGCGCCCGTTCGAGGCTGCCGGCATCCTTTATCAGGATGCCGCTGTCTGCTCCAACCCCAACTCCCACCATGATGGCGGCAGGCGTGGCGAGTCCCAGCGCGCAGGGGCAGGCGATGATGAGCACGGCGATGGAGTGCAGCATGCTGGCGGTGAATCCCTCGTCGAGCAGGAAATACCAGGTGAGTCCGGTGATCATCGCGATGACGATCACCGCGGGAACGAAGATCGACGCGATGCGGTCGACAAGTTTCTGTACCGGAGCCTTGGAGCCCTGCGCCTCGTCGACCATGCGCACGATATGTCCCAGCACTGACGCCGTTCCGACAGCCGTGGCGCGCACGGTCAGGCTTCCTTCCTTGTTCACGGTGCCACCGATCGCATCGTCGCCCTCTCGCTTTTCAACCGGGAGCGGCTCACCGCTGATCATCGATTCGTCCACCGACGACACTCCTGCCGTCACGACACCGTCCACGGGAAGCCTTTCTCCCGGCCGCACCAGTACGAGGTCGCCGATCCGGATGCTCCCGATGGCGATCTCGACCTCCTCGCCATCGCGCAGCACGCGCGCGTATTTCGGCTGAAGGCCGATCAGCCTGCGGATCGCGTCGGAGGCCCGGTTTCTCGCCCGCGCCTCCAGCAGACGCCCGACGAGGATGAGCGTGATGATCGTCGCGGTCGTGTCGAAATACACCTCCATGTGTCCGGAATGCAATCCCAGCCAGTGCGGGAAAAGCACCGCGGCCATGCTGTAGATGAAGGCGGCGCCCGTCCCCACCGCAACCAGCGTGTTCATGTCCGCGGTGCCGTGCCGGATGGCGCTGACGAATCCGCGGAAGAAACGGCGTCCGGGGAACAGCAGAACCGGCGCGGTGAGCAGAAGAAGGATGCGGTTCGTGTCGTCCATGGACAGCGGCCACCGTGCATGCAGGGTATCGATCATCGGAAGCATGCTGAGCAGCATGACCGGGAGCGTCAGGGCGGCGGCGACGATCACGTCGCGGCGCAGCACCCGCTGTTCGGCATCGTTCGCCGGATCGGCCTCGTAATCCATGGACTCCCCGGATGCCTCCCCCTTGGCAACGGCAGGCAATCTGAGCGTGTAGCCCGCGGAGCGGACCGCGGCTTCGACCGCACCGAGGTCGGCATCGTCCGACAGTTCGATGACGGCTTTGTTCGACGCGAGGTTGACCGACGCGGCACTCACACCTTCGACACCCGTGATAGCCTTTTCAACGCGGAAAACGCAGCTCGCGCAGGTCATGCCCTCGACTGGCAGACTCACCTTCCGTGTGGCGACAGGGACCGTCTTTTCATCCTGCTCACTCATGTGCGGTGACAGTATATCCCGATGATTCCAGTGCCCTGTCGATCTCGGCCGCCGAGACGGCGTTTTCGTCATACGTCACGACGGCGCTGCCGATGTGAACGTCCTCGACCTGCAGGTTTTCGACCTGCGCAAGCTGCCTGCGAACGGCCATGACGCAGTGATTGCAGGTCATTCCTTCGATGCGAATCGTTTCTGTTTTCATTGTGTGTTCGTCTTTTATGGTGAATGAAAAATGCTGCGTCCTCCCGCCCCGTGCGATCACTTCATCAGCTTCCGGATCGTCAGTATCAGCTCGTCGAGGACTTCGGGATTGTCCTCGTTCAGCTGGTCCACGACACAGCTCTTCATGTGATACTCGAGCAGCAGCGTCCCGACGCCGCTGAGCGCCGACTGCGCCGCTGCGACAACGTTCAGAACGTCGTCGCAGTACACGTCTTCCTCGATCATGCGCTTGATGCCGCGGATCTGTCCCTCGATCCGGTTGAGTCTCGAGATGAGATTCGCTTTGATCTTCTCCGAATGGTGGCTCTTCCGAACCTCGGAGCCGCTGTGGCAGTGTCGTTTCGATGCGTGTGCCGGCATGGATTCTCCTGTTGTCATACGCTGCGTGAAAAGTCAAAAAGATGTTTATAATATACCCCGGTAGGGTATTAGTGTCAAGGGAAAAATATCGTCGCGGTTTTTTCCCCCGCGCCCGGGTCCCGCGCTGCATAACGCACGCGCGCTTCCCGGCTGGCGTACCGTGTGCGGGAAGCGCGCTCGTTGCGGGGACTTGTTCACTCGCTGGATGGCGCCCTCACGGGGATGGACACTCCCTCCCCGTGCGGAAGGATCAGGCTTTCCGCTGCTCCAGGATGGACAGCACGCTGATGCATTTCTCCTTCGCCCGGGCGAGGATGGTCTCGGCCTCGGCGGTGACGCGCAGCTTGAAGTCCGTATCGGAGATGCTTCCGAGATTGATCATCACATTTTTGTACGCGCCCCAGCAGCCGGTCTCAAGGGACTTCGCCCCGACCTCGAGATCGGATTTCGAATTGATGTTTCCCTCCGCCGCCATCTCCTCCATGGTCTCCCAGCAGCTGTCGACGATGCGCATGGTCGTCAGCGGAATGTCGACCGCTTTTTTCAATCCCTCCTGCATCGCAGCCGTGCGTGCTTTCTTCTGCTCGTCCGTGTCCTTGGGCATGCCCATCGCTTCCATGTAGTCGTTGAACGCGCTGGTGTCCGCGTCGATCATCGGGATGAGTTCGTGCATGGCGCGATGGAGCGGCGGAATCAGCCGGCGCATGGCGGCGTCCTGTTCTTCGAATTTCTTCTTGCCGTAGGTCATCCAGCCGACCATCGCGCCGAGCGCGGCTCCGAGACCCGCGATCAGTGCGGATGCGGAACCGCCGCCCGGGGCCGAGGTGCGCGCACCCGTCAGCTCGATGAAGCCGCGGACCGACATCGATGCGAGCGGCTCCGCGTTTTCTCCCTCGATCATGTATTCGATGATCCGTTTCTCCGGGATGAACGGGGAGACGGAATTCAGTCCCAGCCGCTCGACGGCCAGGCGGATCTTCTGCCGCTCGTCGAGGATGAACAGGTTTTCCCTGTCGATGTAGTAATCCGCCGCCATGAGCATTGCTTCGAGCGGAATAAGCCCGACGAGTTCCGATCCCGCGACGGCGAGATTCATCGCGCGGGCATCCCGGGCGCATTCCTCGAAGGCGATATGCGGCGGTGTGATCAGGTAATTGTCGAGGTTCATCGAGACCTGCGCCATATTGTACTCGTCGACGTACCAGCCGATGCCCTTGACGGCCTTGAGGCGACCGGGCTGCCCTTCCCCGCGACCCTGTTCGCGCACATTCAGCGCGATGCGATGCGCCTGTTCCTTGGTCGCGAGCACGTTGACGTTGTAGGCTATCAGAAAGAAGCGCGCACCTGCCGCGGTGGCGCCCCAGCGAGGCATGAATTTCGCGGGACCGAAATCCGGCTTCCATTCCGGTCGGACGATCCTGTCCTTGAGCGCCTCGTACTCGCCGGCGCGGATCTGTTTGAGGCTCTTGCGGTACGGTGTGTTCGAAGCCTCCTCGTAGAGGAATATCGGAATGAGGAGCTCCTCGGCTGCGCGGCGGCCGAATTCCTTCGCGCACGCGACGCATTCCTCCATGGTCACATTGGCAACGGGAACGAAAGGACAGACATCCATCGCGCCCATGCGGGGATGTTCGCCCGTCTGTTTCGTCATGTCGATGCGTTCATGCGCCACGCGCGCGGCGCTCAGTGCGCCCTCGACCACGGCAGCGGGGGAACCGACAAAGGTATAGACCGTGCGGTTCGTGGATTTGCCGGGATCGACGTCCAGAAGCGTGCAGCCCGGCGTCTTCCGGATACTGTCCGCGATGGCTTCGATCACGGCCGCATCACGGCCTTCGGAAAAGTTCGGAACGCATTCGACAATTTTTTTCATGACTCACAAGCTGAATGATGGAACAGCGTTTCGGCGCGGCAGGCGCGGCGGAAGACGAAAAATAGCATATGCCTGTCGGAAATGGAAGCCACGGAGGCGAGTGTTGGCGGGAGATGTTTCTGTTTCGTATTTTTCTGTCTGGTAATGTCGCATCGCAGCGTCGAACGCACATACCGATGCGATTCCGGTTCGCTCATCCATCCTCGCCCCAACGCGGAAATGAACGCCGACTCACTAAAAAAACAGATTCTCGTCGTCGAGGACGACGAACAGAGCACGCGCTATCTCCAGGTCCTCCTGGAGCACGATTATTTTGTGCACAGCGCGTCCTGGGCGGATGCGGCCTGGCGCATTCTGCTGGAATATCCGATCGATCTCGTCCTCATGGACATCTCGCTCCCCGGTGAGGAGAACGGTCTCCAGCTGACACGACGCATCAGGGCTTCCGAACAGATGCGTGATCTGCCAGTGATCACCGTGACGGCGCATGCATTTCCACGCGACCGCGAAAACAGCCTCGCGGCCGGCTGCAATGAGTACATCTCCAAACCTTTTGAAAGGGCCGTTCTTCTCGACGCCGTTCGGCGTTACCTGTCGTGACGACGGGATGCCAGCTTCCCCTCCAGCTTACCCTACGATGTTCCGAATTCCCTGATCGCTGACATCACCGTATCGATCTCGTCCGTCGTGTTGTAGCAGTGCGGCGACAGTCGCACATGCCCGACCCGCGCCGAGACTACCATTTTCTTTTCCAGCAGATGCTGCTGCAATTCGTCTGCGCGGTCGTGACGGAAGGTGATGATGCCCGCCCGCGCCTCGGGATTCCCGGGAGTGATGACTTCGAACCCGCTCTCTCTCGCGCAGGCGAATGCGTGCGCGGTGTTCGCTCGAACAAGCGTATCGACGCGGTCGTGGCCGATCGCTTCGAACAGACGCAGCGCTCCGTGGAAGGCGGTGAGTCCTATCGAATTGTAGGTCCCGTTTTCATATCGCCGCGCGTCGTCAAGAAGCGGATTGTCGTAGTCGAAGAAATTCCAAGCGTCCTGCACACTGATCCAGCCGAGATGCGCCTGGGAAATCATTTCCTGCACGCGCTCGGAGATGTAGACAATCGCGAGTCCCTGCGGACCGAGCTGCCACTTCTGCGTGCCCGCTGAGAGAAAATCCACGGGAGTTTTTCGGAGGTCCAGACGCAGGGCTCCGAGTCCCTGGATGGCGTCCACGCTCAGAAGCGCGCCGACCCTGTCGCACAGCCGGCGCAGCTCGATCAGGTCTATGCGGAATCCGGAGAGGAACTGCACCCAGCTGACCGCGCACAGGCGTGTCTTCGGCGTAAGCGCTTTTTCGATATCGTCGAGTTCGATGCGACCGTCGCGCTGGGGCACGAAATCGATTTCGACACCGTGTTTCCTGGCGTTGAGAAAGGGATAGATGTTCGCGGGGAATTCGCGTTCGAAAAGGAGGATGCGGTCGCCGGGTTTCCAATCGAGCCCGGATGCCAGGATGTTGAGCCCCTCCGAGGTGTTCTGCGCGAAAGCGATGCGCGCCGCGTCGGTCCCGATCATGCTCGCCGCCATCGCCCGCGTTTCGCCGATGATGCGCATAGTGTCCATATAGATGTCGATTCCGCCACGGGCTCGGCCGTCTACAAAGGCCTGTACCCCTTCCTCGACGAAACGCGACCAGGGTCCGGTCGCCGCATGATTCAGATAGATTTTTCCTGTTTCGAGATATGGAAACTGGTTTCGGATTTCGTTGATGGTCATGAAGAATACCTCTTGGTGATCAGGATGCGGTGTTTCTCCTGTGCGTGATCATTCGCTGCAGCAGCATTCCCGCTCCTGCGGCGCACAACAGCAGAATGAACCAGAACCAGGCAGTCAGATGCAGAGGCGGAAGCACTTCGATGCGGAGCAACTCGGTGCTCTCGGTCCAGATGCCTTCGCCGATCGTCGCCTGCGCGACGAGAGTGTAGCTGCCGGGTTCGAGTCCGGTGTAGAGGATGGATCCGTCATCGGAGCGATGCCAGGTGTATTCCATACCCTGCAGTTGGTAGAGGAAATGCACCTGGCCCGGATTTCTGAAACTCGGCAGAACCACCCGCGCGCGCAGGACATGATCGTCCCTGCCCATGACGATGCTTTCCCGGGGATCGGTGCCGGCACCATTGATGGAGAGTTCGACCAGCAGTGGTCGCAGTGGCGGCGCAACATCGCGCGCCCTCCCGCCCTGCGGACAGATCGGAGGGATCCAGTGTCCCGCTGCCACTGATTTGGAAGGGATGTAACAACAGGCACCGCCGCTGCTTCCGAACCACATGCGGCCGGCGCGGTCGCGCAGTACTGCTCCGTTCTGCATCCCGCCTTCCGGCAGTCCCATCTCTCGGGTCAGCGCATGCATCGACATGGCCTGCAGCAGCGGCAACTGCGCGGGGGGAATGCTGAACCGGTGCGCATAGCTGGTATCTACGGGCATAAGGTATTGCAGGTTTTCCTGCGGGAGTATCGATACGGTTCGGTTGCTGCCGAAGTAGAACGCCCCGTAATTGTCCTGTCCGATGAACGCGATGTTGCCGTCGGCAAGTCCCTGGGCACTGCCCAGCCGTACGAGATTCCCGCTGACGCTTACGATCACGCCCGAGCCGATCGTCCCGATCCAAAGGCGCTCCTTGCCGTCGATGAACAGCGATGACACGTGCAGGCCGCCGAGTTCGTGGATGCTGGCGACCGCTCCGCCGCTTGTTGCACGTACGCGGGCGAGGCCGTCATGCGTGCCGACGATGATCATGCCATAGGCATCCTCCGCGAGGCAGGAGATCCGGTTCGACGGCAGACCGTCGCGCATAGTGAAGACCGTGCTGCGCTCGCCGTCCCAGTGCACGAGACCGTTCATCGTCGCGAACCAGTAGCTCCGGTCGTTGGCGAGGTGGATCTGGTTGACGCGGGGGTCGGGCAGGTGCAGGGTCCCGGGCACGGGCTGCACACCGCGATTCCCCCAGATGACGAGACCGTTCGACGTCGCGATCAGCAGTTCGCCGGTCCCGAGTTCGTGCATTGCGCGGATATCGTTGGAAGGAAGTCCATCCCTGGTGGTGATCTGCCGACGAGGCCCGTCGAAATATCGAAACACACCCGCGGTACGTGTGCCGAGGAACATGGCGCGGTCCCGTGATTCGATGATGCAGGTGACAGCGATGCCATCACCGACGGAAATGCTGGAGATACGCTGCGGAACCAAGTGAAACAGGCCTTCAGCGCTTCCGCACCAGATGCCGTCCTCTCTGTCGACGCAAACGGCGGTGATATTTCTCGAGGGGAGTCCTTCGTCGGGACCGTACAGTTGGACTGAAGCATCGGTCAGGAGCGCCAGGCCGCTGTCTGTTGCCGCCCAATACTGTCCCCTGCAGTCCTTGGCCGCGTCGCGAAGCTGGAGGCCCGGCAGACGCGGCTGCAGGAATGCATGACTCCGTACCTTCACTGAATCTCGCTTCAGGCTGCCATCGCGGACGGAGTATTGCCACGCTCCGTCCAGCGTTTCGATGTACAGTCTCCTGTCGCGCCCGAATTCCAGAGCCCGCACAGGGCCGCGCACGCGTTGAAGCAGCCGGTTGAGAGCGGTGTCGGGCCGATCCGCCGCATGTGCGTCGAGGACGATCGCGCTGACGCCTGCGTTGCAGCCCGCAAAGAGGAGGCGATCGCCGTCCGTCACCAGGGCGAATACTCCTCCGTGGATATGGGCGTTATGTCCTCCGAAATGGCGGAATTCCTTCCCGTCAAACCGTACAATTCCGCGCTCCCCTGTCGCTGCCCAGAGAAAGCCGCGATGGTCCGTGAGCACATCCGTCACGTAGTCCTCCGGTAATCCATCCTCCGTTCCATAGCGGATGAACGGATACTGCTGGCCCCATGCGGCGGCAGTGTTCAGCAGCGTCACGACGATGAGCGACAGGATGCGCATGATCCCAATCTACGAAAAAACCCTGTGCCGCCTGCTTGAGCGTCTTTCCCCGGATGACTACCTTGCAGGGTGCAGACACTACCACATGCCGCGCGGGATCAGATGACCAGGAATAAGTTCAACGACCTCTCCGATCTGCGCAGCCTCTTTCCGGCAAGCGGCGACGCTGAACAGCAGACGGATGCCTCACGCCGGGATCGTGCGCCGGAGGATGGGCCGATGACGAACAAACCGGGAACGGCTGACAGGGCGATTGCGCTCAGCAAGCTTCATGTGCAGCTCGAGAAGAAGGGGAGAAGGGGAAAAGGGGTGACGGTGATTAAAGGATTCTTTCACACGACACAGGATCTTGAGCGTTTCGCCCGCGACTTGAAGACGCGCTGCGGTTCCGGCGGCACCGTGAAAGACGATACCATCGAAATTCAGGGTGATCACCGGAATACCGCAGTCGAGTATTTCCGTGCACTGGGCTTCAGGGTGACTGGCGGCCGGTAGTTCTCCGGTTCAGGCATGGTCGCATCGATAACCGTCGCTCGTGTGAAGTGAAGTCTCACGCGTGAAACGTGAGTCCGAGCGGACCGGCATCGACGGTGATGGTCATACCCCTGGTGAACTCGCCGCGCACGATGCGCTGCGACAGCTCGTTGACTATGATCTTGAGCATGAGCCGTTTGAGCGGACGCGCACCGTAGACGGGATCGTATCCCTGATCGGCGAGCCAGTCCTTGGCGGCCGCCGTGATGCGTGCATCCATGCCTGCGCGCCGCAGATTCGTGCGCAGCAGGCGTTCGAACTGCACTTCCACGATCCGATGCAGATTCCCTTTCGACAGAGGGTGAAACACCAGCACCTCATCCACGCGATTGAGGAATTCGGGCCGCAGCGTTCTCTGCAGCAGCTGGAGTACGTCACGCCGTGTGTCCTCGTACGTGCTCTCCATGCTGTGCTCGTCGAGATTGCGGAAGCGCTCCATGATCAGTTCGGCGCCCAGATTCGAGGTCATGATGATGATGGTGTTTTTGAAATTCACCACATGCCCCTTGCTGTCGGTCAGGCGGCCGTCGTCGAGCACCTGCAGCAGCACATTGAAGACTTCCGGATGCGCTTTCTCGATTTCATCGAGCAGCACCACGCTGTAGGGACGACGGCGCACGGCTTCCGTCAACTGTCCGCCCTCCTCATAGCCCACGTACCCCGGCGGCGCGCCGACGAGCCGGCTGACATTGAACTGCTCCATGTACTCCGACATGTCGATGCGGACGACGGCGTTTTCGTCATCGAAGAGAAACTCCGCGAGAGCGCGCGCCAGTTCGGTTTTTCCAACCCCAGTCGGTCCGAGGAAGATGAACGAGCCGATGGGACGGCGTTCGTCGCTCAGTCCCGCGCGTGAGCGCAGCACCGCTTCCGAAACGGCGTCGACGGCCTCGTCCTGTCCGACAACCCGCAGTCGCAGGCGTTCGGGCATGTGCAGGATTTTTTCCCGCTCGCTTTCGAGCATCCGTGAGACGGGGATACCTGTCCAGCGTGATACAACATCAGCGATATCCTCCTCGGTCACCTCCTGTTTCAGGAGCGAACTTTCCTTCTGCACCTCTGTGAGGCGGACGTTGAGTTCGCTCTGACGCTTCTCCAGCTCTATCAGCTTCCCGTATCTGAGCTCCGCGGTGCGCTGGTAGTCCCCGTCGCGTTCCGCCTTCTCCGCCTCGAAGCGGGTCACTTCCAGTGCCTCCTTGAGTCCGCGGATCTCTTGAATGAGTTCCTTCTCCGCCTGCCAGTGCACGTGAAGGGATGTGTACTTCTCCTTGAGATCCGCCAGTTCCTGCGCGATGCTGCGCTCGCGTTCGCGCGACGCGTCGTCCTTTTCCTTTTTCAACGCCAGCGATTCTATCTCGAGCTGCTTGATACGGCGGTCGATTTCGTCCATTTCCTCGGGCATGGAGTCCATCTCCGTGCGCAGCCGCGCGCCGGCCTCGTCGATGAGATCGATCGCCTTATCCGGGAGAAAACGATCCGAAATATATCGATCCGACAGCATCGCCGCTGCGACGATTGCGCCGTCGGTGATGCGCACGCCGTGATGGAGTTCGTACTTTTCCTTGAGTCCGCGCAGGATGGAGATGGTGTCCTCCACGGATGGCGCATCCACGACGACCGGCTGGAACCGGCGCTCCAGCGCGCCGTCCTTCTCGATGTGCTTGCGGTACTCGTCGAGGGTCGTCGCGCCGA
>CAZWNO010000111.1:0-13008 GCA_964635845.1 uncultured Chromatiales bacterium | reverse complement strand
TATCCACCTGAGCTACAGGAGCGTAATAAAATCAATGACTTAGCGAATCTATAGCCACTGTTCATAAAATTATTCTGAACACTTCGCTCGTGTTTGAACTGTTCAGACTTCAGTGGAAAATACGGGATTTTCGGGTGGAGACAAAGGGAGAACCCATGCGTCTCCACGCAATATCAGCCTCCCTTCTATCAGCATCTCTTTCCCTCCATCACGATGCGATTCAGCTCATCGCCCACCCGTAACCGAAATCATCCGTGTCGCCTGCGCACCGTCCTCCGCAATGGCTCGAAGCAGATACACGCCGGTTGGCAGTCGCACCGCACCGAGGTCTATCACTACCGGTGATGCAGTTTCTGCATATCGCGTCAGTCGCTCTCGTCCCAGCAGGTCATGCCATAAAGCCCACCCTCCTGCGCTCAATGCAGGATGAGGGCTTTTTCGGTCACGTGGTCTGTGGAGGTGTGCAGTGTGAAGAAATACACACCCGATCGCCAGCGCGCAACAGGCACGGCCAGCGCGTGCGTGCCGCGCGGATATTCCGCACCCTCGCAGAGCACGGCCACCTCCCGGCCCACGATATCATGCACGGTCATGTGCACGCGGGACGCTTCGGACAGCGAGAGCCGCACGGTCAGCCAGTCGCTGCTTCCCGCCGGTAGGAGAATCTCCAAACCGGATGCGACGGACCCTTCCGGCGGACCGACAGCCACGACCGGCGAGTATTCATAACTGCCATCGTAATCGATCATTCGTAGCCGGTACCAGCTACCGGCATCGTCCCCCTCCGGCATGCGGTCCAGCCACCGGTATGCGTGTGAGGCAGTCGCCCCGCCCGCGGCCGGCACGAATCCCCGGCAGGTCCACGGTCCGTCCGGCGCAACGCCTCTCTCGATCTCGAAGCCGTGGGCATTCACCTCGCTCTCGGTGCGCCATGCAAGTTCCACGCCCTCGGCGACGCGCAGCGCGGTAAACAGCGCGAGCGTGACCGGGATGGTGCCGTCGGCATCGAAACGGGCGATGAAGGCATCCTGCGAGAGTTGCACCGAATTCCCGATTACGAGAGAATCCTGCACGGCATCGCGCGTCGGGAAGTCCGTACTCTGCGTCGAACCACAGATGTACAGGTTGCCGAGACTGTCGCAGGCAGCAGCTCCGGCGAAATCTCTCGCGGATCCCCCGAAATAGGTCGCCCATTGCAAACCGGCCGTGCTGTCGAATTTCGCGACGAACGCATCCTGGGGCAGGGACGCTGAAGCGGGATCTTTCATCGCAGGATACGCCGCATGCAGAACCGGTAGATCGCGGCTGAATGTCGCACCCGCAATGAGCACATTGCCGTCAGAGTCGCTCGTCAGTCCAAAGGTTAGCACGTCCCACTTCGAACCACCGAAATACGTGGACCAGATCGGTGTGCCCGTACCGTCAAATTTCGCAATAAAAACATCGTCTTCTCCCCCGATCACACCCTGACTCGCCCGGAGCACGGGAAAATCCGTCGACGTCGTGCGCCCGGCCAGCAGGATATTCCCAGCGGCATCCCAGCAAACCACCCTCCCTTCATCCACTCCGCTTCCACCGCAGTACGTACTCCACAGCGGCACACCGCTGCTGTCGAAGCGTGCGAGCACCGCGTCGCGCAAACCGCCGGACGCCGGCTGCCAGGCATTCTTCGTCGGGAAATCGCCATACCTGTTCCAGCCCGAGAGCACGAACTGCCCGTCAGTCGTAACCGCTATCCCACCTTCCTCTTCCTCGCCCGTACCGCCGAAATACGAGGCAAACACCAAGCGTCCGTCCGGGGTGAATTTGAAATAGACCAGGTCGCGGTCGCCTCCCCCGTACTGCGATTGCCAGGCGCGTTGCAACGGGAAATTCCGGCTCTCGGTGCCTCCCACCCCGTAGACGCACCCTGCGTCGTCGGTACCCACCGAGAGGATGTTATCCGGTTCGTACCCGCCCAGATACGTCGCCCAGAGCCGGGTGCCGGCAGGACTGAATTTCGCGACGAATCCGTCCTGTATCCCGCGCAGCGTCGACTGCCACGCAGAAGCAGAATCGATCGGCAGATCGCCGCCCTTTGTCGCACCACAGAGG
The DNA here is from genome assembly GCA_964635845.1 of uncultured Chromatiales bacterium. GTDB lineage: Bacteria > Bacteroidota > Ignavibacteria > SZUA-365 > SZUA-365 > SZUA-365. The sequence continues at coordinate 10,914 of CAZWNO010000111.1, read as the reverse complement.
ATGACATTGCAGGTGGTGTCCACCGTCAACCCGAACCAGTGCTCGTGCCCCCGACCGCCGAAATAGGTACACCACACCGGCGCGCCCGCACTGTCCAGTTTCAAAATAAAAGCATCAGCATACGCACCAGGGGCATTCCAACCCAATGAATCCTGCCAGGCATTGAGCACGGGAAAATCCAAACTCGCCGTCTGACCTGCGACGAGCACACTGCCGCGCCGGTCGCATGCGATTCGATAACCAATATCTGTTTCTTTCCCGCCATAGTATGTGGACCACGGATCGATCACAAGCACGTTCGCCGGGTCGTGGGCACCGACGCTGAAGCCCACCGTGTTGCCCTCGACGCGGTACGAGGCGTCCACCGCGCACGTTTCCGTACCGCCCGTGCGGGGTGTGCGCTCGTAGGCATACGGCCGCTGCTCGTGCGTATATCCGCCGGGCCAGGGCAAGCGCATACCGCCATCCGGCTGCCGCTCGATTTCCGCCGCGCCTTCGTGGCGCAGACGGATATCCTCCACCCGGCCGCCGGGCCGCACCTCGAACTCGTACTTCAAACCCTCACGTGCCGCGTACAGGAGAAGATCGATGTGGTCGTAGAGATTTCGGAAACGCAGAACCCGGTACCCCGGCACATGCGTGATCCCTTCCGGACAATGACCCAGGTAGTAGTTCCGGTATTCCCGAACGAGGGCTTCCGCCGCGATCTCCACGTCCGGGTTACTCCCCTCGAACAGTGTGCCCAGGCGGTATACACGCGCTACGTCCCGCTCCCCGCCCAACCACTTGTCGCTCGCATTGCTCTGGTCTCGCGCATCGCTCAGGTCGCCGGCCCGCCCCGTCGCCTCGCTTACCGCTTCCACGGCCCTGTCCGCCACGCTGTAATACGCCGTATACCACCCCTGACGCGTGACATATACGCGCGCGTTCCCGAAATCGGCCTCATACGCCACCTCTCGCGCCACGCGTCCCCCACCGTCGGCGATCTGTCCCCGATTCTCATAAAATGCCGTCGTGCCACCCTGCACGGACCACACATGGGGGGCGGTATTCACGCGCTGTGCAGGACTCACGTGCTGTGCAGGACTCACGTGCTGTGCAGGACTCACGTGCTGCGCCACAACGCGGGCGCTGAGCAACGCGACTGCCATACTCCATAGTAAACCGATCGACAACAGAGTGTATAATCCCGGGATTCGCTTCAGCATGGGACTTCCTCCTGCGAATGATGCAATACGTTTGATAGTAACACTATTCTCACCGGTAATCCAGAGAATAAGGATAGAAAAGCTGTTTGACTTCGTAACGGTGTTTACACAATCGTGCCGGGCAGGATCTTGCGAGGAGCCAACTGGACGATATTTCCACGCCTTCACGCAAAATCGTCTGCCCGAGCCACGTGGGGTAGCCGGTACCGCGGGAAACAAACCCGCGATACCGGCATTACCTGCACACCGCGATTAACGGGTCAACAACAACATCTTCGATACCGTATCCGTTTCACCGCGCAGCACCGCGACATAGGATCCAGACGCCAGATTTCCAGCGTCGAATGTAAACCGATAACGCCCCGCCTCGAAATAACCGCCCGCGAGAACGACAACTTCTCGACCGAGCATGTCCGTCACCGAGAGGCGAATCTCCTGTCCCTCACTCAGATCGATCATGATCTGCGTCTGGGGATTGAAGGGATTCGGATAGATGGAAGCCAGTCCACACGTCGTATTGCCCATTACGGGTGTAGCACTACCTGATTCGATCCGCTGCTGCGGATAATCCTTACCGCGGGTACGGCGATACTCGAGAATTTCGCGTGTCAGATTCCGGGAAGGGGCAATGCCGCGTTTTCCCATTTCGAAGCAACCAACCGAGTCGCCTTGAAGTTCATCGGTGATGTCAGCCGTCGAACCGTTATACGTCCAGATCTGCGAATTACCATTCCACCAAACTTGCCGGAAACCGCCATATGAATAGAGGTCAAGAGTTCCTTGCTGCATAACCGGATCTACGATCACATTATGACCACCGAGGGTAACGACATTTCCCATCCCATCCGTATAGGCCGAGCCGAGGTCGAAGCGCCCATATTGTTTCGAGCCGATATTGAATGTGTTGTCATAGATACAATTCGCACCGGTTCTGTCGGTGATCTGATCGACGTCCGCAGGAGTGTTCGGGTCGATGGACAGGTTCGCGTGATACCAGCCACGTATCAACGCGGTGTCCTGCGTCGTACCGTAGAGCATAATACCATGTGAGTTGTTACTGTAGACGCGCGATTGCTGAAGCGTCGTCCATGAGTACGGCTCCCTGATGTAGATCCCTCCGCCGACCTGTCCACCCTGACCGCTCAGGTTCTTTCCGTTGCTGAAGATGTTGCAATCGTAGATCTTCGGACCGATGGTATTGTGGACGAAGATGCCGGTACTGTCGTTGGATTGCATCGTGCAGGCATCGAACAGGACTTCCTCGCTTTCGACAACCTCGACCCCGTGTCCACCATAGTATTTTGATCGTCCGTCGTAGTCCTTTATAGCATGGTGCATGCCCGTGAGATAGAAGTACGGGGCATCGTCGCAATCCTCTATCAGGACGTTGCGCGTCCGGAATGTTCCCGAGTAATCACCGGTACTGTCAATCGAGCATATCATGATCGAGGGACCATTCGAATATGTGCTGCAATTCTTGATGTGCAGCCCGATATCCCGCGAGTGTTCGATCAGGCAGACCGAAAGATCCGCATCAGCCGGATCATCCAGCGTCAGACCGACGATCGCATGGCGAATTGTCGCTGCCTAGAGGCTGACCTCCGAGCCCGATTCGGCCATGATCCCAGGCCAGTCACCTACGGTAGAGGATGACGGGAAAAAGTCCACCACGCCGAACGCCCCTGAATTCACCGTCGTCAGTTTTCCGCCATCCTCGATCGTCAGTCCTTTCCCGGAATTGAAGCTCACGAACGTCTGCTCATAGTAGGGATTGTTGATACCATCCGGATCCGTGGTAATGATCCATTCCTTTCCATCCGGGATGACAATGTCGTCTTCGATCGTCAAATACACGTCCGAGGTGGCCTGTGCTATTATTCCATACGGAATCTCGTCGGTATTCTGATCTCCACTCGGATCGGGACCTGTGTATGAAGGGTCGATATTGAATCCGTCAAGATCGCGCGCGTAGTTGTGCGCCGTGCCATGATTACGGACGAGATACCAGTACTTCGCCTCCTCACCCTGTTGCTCATTTGGGCCGTAATAGCCACAGTCGATAAGATCCGGGCTCATCGGGCTGTCCACCGATATGAAGATCCGCACATTTGGAGTGCCGAAATCCGGGGCATCGAACAGGATGTTCCTGAAACTCGTCGCCGTGGCCCATTTCGCATCCGTCAGATCAAGAAAAATATCAAACTGGTCAGCACCTTGTTCGAAATGGATCTTGTACTTCCCACAACCCAACAGCTCAGGGATATCGGTATCGACATCGCCCATCGGTGTGCTGGGATTGTTGCCGAACTGGTTTACGTGGAAAATGCCAGTATACCCCGACTGGCCCGTGACATACGCCGCCGTGTATGTCTCCTCGGAAAGTTGCCTGGAATACTCGAGGGCATCATCGAAGACAAAACCCGCCACGGAAATGGTGACAGTGTACGACGCTTGGTCGATCGGTGTGAAGACAAGCACAGGACATTCATCCCGCGGGACGAGGGACGACGACCCGAAGTCGAAGTAGTACTGGGCGGTCGCGGTATCCAGTACCGTCCCGACCATCAGCAATGCAAGGAAGATACACCGCATGCATTTTCCAAATGATGCAGTGTGGACAGCATGCCCACCAGGAACGATGTCGCGTGCGCACTCTGATACCATTGTGTGTTTCTGTTTCATACGATCACTCCTTCCTTGATTTGTTGAGAATATCACTATCACCCAATTTCTTGGGTTGGCATCATCGGTCATGAATGTCGTCCGTATGAAATACTCGTGCACCGCGCTTTACGCATTTGTGACGGGGAGCAGTGCTCAAAACTCCTGCGCCATTGACCTCTCGTGAAATATCGCGTTAACCCTGGTGTCCAGGCAGTTGCTCCTTGATCAGACCCCATCGATAAGGTTTTCCGTTCACAGATGCAGCGATGCATTTCTCTGCACGTATCGCGGATATGCTGAACGAATTTGATCGGTGTATGAAAATGGCACCGCCTTCGCGGTACCCGGGATACGATTTGGATATATGGAATTATATACGCAAATACTGTGCCATAATTCTTATGGGGGGGGGGGGCAACATTAATATTTTCAATTAGATGGTCCGAGCACCAACAATATCCATCTCACTCCACAGCGTGAGTATTATTCACTATTCGTGAACAATACTCACAGGTCGGGAACGGTAGCTCCGAAAAGAGTAGTTTCATGCACGCTGCGCCCCGACGCGCCTTCGCCAATCTTGACAACATCGTCCTATTTCCGTAATATATCCGCACAATTGTATCGTTCAACCATGATGGGGGCGCCATGAAGAATATCCGTAATTGTGGAATATGCAGCGTCATTCTTCCCCTCCTGTTTCTGGGCAGCGTGCTACCTTTGATGCAGGCATACGCGCAGCACAAGGGGCTGGAACAGCGGACTCGGACGCTGGCCGATCCGCAGATCACCTCCTCGCCCGTGACGGAAGCGCTGGCGGGAAAACCGTATGCGTATACCGTGGTCGCCACGGGTACGACACCGTTTACGTTTTCCCTCACGGAAAAACCGTCCGCGATGTCGGTGCAATCCACACGCGGTGTGATCGGATGGTGGCCGGAACGGAAGCACATGGGCGTCCATCATGTGCGCGTCGTGGTGAGCAATGCCGTCGGCAGCGCCGAACAGGACTACGACCTGGAAGTGTATGCGTCACCGCAGTTGCAGGAGATCCCGGATCTCCCGATCAACGCGGGTGCGGAATTGCTGTACAAGGCAGTCGCGGAAGCACGCCCCGATCCGGAGTATTCGGTGGGTGAGGGTCCGGACGGGCTCGCGATCGATGCGGCGAGCGGGATGATCACGTGGTCTCCGACCGAGGAGCATGTGGGGATCCACCCCGTGAAAATCATCGCGAGCAACCGATTCGGTACCACCGAACAATCGTTCAACGTTGACGTGCGATCCACACTGAACGCCGACATACTTCCCGCCATTCGTGCCTTCAGCATCCTCTCGCCCTATCCGGTTCCAGCAGCTGAGAGCATCAGTATCCCGGTCGTGGCCACCCGCCCCATGGTGCTGCAATATGAGTTGTACACGCTCATCGGGACGCTGGTGCGCCGCGGAAGCATGGATGCAACCGGCAAGACGACCGACATTCTTGCACTGCGAGCCGCCGATCTGCAGCCTGGAAGGTATGTTCTGCGGCTCCGCAACGGTACCGTCACGAGACACACGCAGTTCACCGTGCTGCGTTGAACCTGCTCTCGAGCGGCTCAACGATATCAAAGAATGTGGGCGGAGACTACTCTTCATGGATCTTGACCACTCTTCTCCCTTCTAATCAAGTTCTCCGGGATAAGGCTGCTTCCCGATCTCCATCGCTGCCAAGCTGCATTGGATCTTCCAGCAAGAGCAAACGCTTGACCTCCCACTTGCCACAAAATTCCATGATTTGTTCAGAATTTCCGGAACAAATCTCCCAGAATTTGTTCAGAAATCATCCTCTGATGCACGCTGAACTGTTCAGACTTCAGTGAAAAATACGGGATTTTCGGGTGTGCGGCAAAACAGAGGGAGGAAATCAACCTTCTCTTCGGACAAGATGCGTAACATGTCTCTGTAGTCTTCGTTCAGCATCGAAGTCCTTGTTCAGAGATGCGAGTTCCAGCGTGAGCAGCCAGACCTGGTTGATACGTTCTTCCGCTGTGCCTCGTATGCGATCAATGTGGGGACTGTCCGTCGAGTGTGACAGTCTGGTACGTTTCCGATCCATGAACACAATGTACGTCACCGTTGACACAACGGCAACGACGATAGGCATCACCCTCGACGGCCTCATCTGCCAGGACGTCCACGACCGAAACTGCCGAATCCATGATCAGAGCAATTCACAGACGCAGCAGATGCTTTACAAAGATGCGATCACCAATGGAGATGACAGCCGTGTAGCTCCCCGGCAGCACAGCAGAAATATCCAGGCTCTCGGAGATGCTTCCGTCAGCGTGTACCGTGACCATCTTCTCGGTGACAAGCGTGCCGTCGGAGGCATACAGTCTGAGTCTGCCACGCGTTGCACTGCGGAGGTTCTGCAATCGTCCTGTGAGATGAACCTGTTGCGCTGCGGGCTGCGGAAAGAGATTCACGTTATCACGCCTGCGAAGCAGCGGATTGCAGATGCCATCCACGTACACCCGCGAGGAAAGCGAATCGGCATCCTCGCAGCAGCGGGCGTACGCCGTGAGTTTCGGTACGGTCACGTGGTCACGGAGGACATCCCTGGTGATCGGTGTGCGGAAGCGCAGCACCATGCAGGGGGTCCCGCCCGGATTCACCGGCATGCCCTCCACCAGCAGTTTCCCCTGCTCCGGCAGCTCGGCGCGGAAATCCCACCCGGCATCGCTCGAGACGACGTCGCTGAACACGAGCACGCTGCTGTCGTAACGCACCTCGCCGTGCAGCTGCGACGGCTGTCCGCCGAAGAATTCCCAGCACACGTTCACGTCCAATTCCTCTCCGCTCGGCGCGATTGCAACCGTATCGATGCGTGCGATGAGGGTCTCCTCGCATTGACAGATTTCCATCACGAATCCATCCTGCGTCACCGTGTTGGGACACCCGCTCGTGAGCGTTAAACTGTCGATTTCGATATGTACCGCACGACTGCTTGCCGCCGCCAGGGCACGCATGGAGACGCCGACCAGGTGTCCGGTCTCAAGTCCGGGATAGACGTATTCGGCGCGGAAGCGGTACGTGCCCGGCCGCAGCTCAAAGAGCTGGACGGCAGTGTTCTGCGTGATGGTTCCCAGCGTGACCGGCGTCAGCGCCGTGTGTTCGAGCAGCTCCGCATCGGCACGCAGGAGGAATTCGAATGAAAGCGGGAGTTCTCGCGGGACGCGGGGTTCGAGATCCACGTAAACAATACCACGCTGGCCTGGAGACAGACGAGCAGGACCGGACACGTGCAGGTGCAGCTGATCCGGACGCCAGGGCGATGTGAACAACGTATCCGCCTCAGCCACTTCCCCTCGGTATTGTGCGGTGACATGCAGGGCGCGCAGACTGTCGGTGCAGTTCGTCTCCCAGGTGATCACGCAGTTCTGTGTGAGTATCTCTTCGCCGATCTCGCGCAGCAGTGCGGCAAGCTGCGCCGGAGCGTAGACGCGCTGGTAATAGCCGCCTGACCGCCGCGCCACGTCCTCCATCACTCCCTGGCTCATCATGTTACTGCCGTATCCGATCATGAACAGTGTGATGTTCTGTGCCAGGATCGCATCCGCCACATCCTCAGGCCGTTCCGAAGAACCATTGTCCACTCCGTCGGTAAACACCAGCAGGAATTTCCTCGCAGCGCGATGTGCGGCGAGATCCTGCAGGGCGATGCTCATGGTGTGATAGATGGGCGTGTTGGCTCCAAGCGAGAGATTACCGATCGCTGTTTCAAGTGATGGAACATCCCCGGTGAAATCAATCACACGCTCACCGCCATTCGAGAAGTGATAGATGGCGGCTTCGTCTCCGATGCCGAGCATGCGCACGACGGAGAGCGCACCTGTTTTCAGGCTGTCGAAATCCACTCCCGTCATCGATCCGGAATTATCCAGCACCAGCGCCACCGCCGTTCCCGTCGCCGTATCGGGACACCAGATATCAGCGGGGATAGACTGTCCGTTCTCAATCACGGAAAGTGTGAGTCCCTGCGTCGAGAGCAGCTGCGCACCGTTCCACCGCACCGCTGTTTCCATCTTCAGACGCGGCAAACGAGATGCATCAAGGTCTTCTATTGTCACCGAAAGCGGTTGTGCCACAGCAGCTAGCGCTACGAACAAAAAGCACGGTAACATGAAAAAGGTGCGCATGCTTGTTCTCGGGAGTAATCGGAAAAAACTTAACAGCGGTCGCAAAATAGTTGTCATACCAAATATGGTAAGCAATCAGAAAGTTTACTGTTGCCAATTCTCATTCCACCACTACTGGCTTCACGGTTACAATGTCATCGTACTCTACGCGGAGGATGTAAATGCCTGGAACAAGGTCATTTGTATTCCATGAAATGTCCGGGTTCTCTTTCTCCGCTGGTGCATCATACAGTGTTCGGAGCTTTCGACCGAGCAGGTTGTGCAGCGTGACGCGTAACCCTTGTCCGACACCATTGAGCTGCAGCGGTAGTGTTACCGTTGAAGAGCGGCGAATCGGGTGGGGATAGGGTGTTTGGAGGGTGAGTCCCGACGGGGCCTGCAGTGGCGTCTGTACACTGTTAACGCCATTGGTGAGATTCCGCCAAATGGAATAGCGATCACTCACGTAAACCGCTTCCCCGGCTGTTGCTATCTGTCCGGCAGTTACACTGTAAAACACCTCTTCAATCGTGTGATGCTTCCAACCGTCCGTGCTGCGATACAGTACTGTGCTTCGTGTTCTACTAGATGAGGCTTCCCTCTTGACATCAAAATATAGTTGATTGCCATCCTCCATAGACCAATACCCGGATAAATAGTGGCTTGTCGGATACAACTCCCAGTTTCGTCCATCATTGCTGCTCCGGAAGATATACGACCAATCATACATATAACCGAGTGGTGAATCGAAATCCGCCAGGAGAAGTACTTCGCCTGCCAGAGTGATTTGGATTTTTCGAAAGACACTAGAATTACCCACCGTATCGGGTTCAACAAGAACAGCTTCCCACTGGTCCCAGCCGGATGTGCAGCGCCACAGTGTGTCACGCTGATCTCCACTTGCCCAACCTATCAACCACGAAGAAGTGATAGGGCGAAGTTGCACTGAGTATTTAACATTGGACAATCCGGGCAATGCCGTCACCTGCCAATTGTGACCCCGATCCGATGTCGTAATCAGATTCTGCTCCAGGATGATCCCGAAGTAATTCGTATCTGGGATACCCACAACCGTAATCCCGCCGGACATCGGAATGTTGCCCAATTCATCGGCGGACAGAATATTCTCCCAGCTTTCACCGGCGTCTGTTGACCGGTGCACCAACCACCGATGCTCTGGTAATATCGGGTGGACGATGTACCAGAGCATCTCCGTCACTGGATACATCCGGCAGCCGACGTAATGTTGAGGAAACATCGGATGGGTTTGATCCAATACCATGGTTCTGCTTTTCCACCCATCCAATGTTCTGTAGTACCTATAGGTGTCATCCCAGATATTCTCAACCAACGCCACACCGACGGTATCTGATACCATCCGCAGATCCCAGAACAGATTCTCCGATTTCCGAATGAAATTCCAACTGATTCCTCCATCATGACTGACGTAGATATTGTCGTTTTGGCGTCCAGCAATAATGAGTGTGTCCGCTCCACCCAGTATCAAATACTGTCCCGCGGCATCATGACCGATGTCGACGAACGTGCGAAATCCATCGTCTGTACGGAACACTTGACCGAATCCCCCGAGGATGTATCCACGATTGCCATCTACAGCGCCAGCATCGAAAAACGCGGAGGTCGGAGGGTAGGACCTTTCCTCCCAATGCTGCCCAGCGTCTGCGCTATACATTATCGGACCCTCGCGTACATAGGCGATAAGCTCGCTCTCTGACAGCCACAGCAGACCGTTTTTTTCAATCAGGCTATAGGCCGGGCCGAACGCCCATGTCTGCCCTCCATCTGTCGTGGCGAGCGCACCCCGCGTACTACCCGATTTCTTGGCTACCAGAGCAATATGAGTGCTGTCAAGGCATACCATTGTGGAATATCCGCCATTCAGCGAGTCTGGAAGTGGGATTTCTGTCCAACTCTGCCCGCCGTCATTGCTTCGGTGCAGTAATAATCCTTCTTTATTATTGCCCTGCAGCAGAAATATTTCCCCGCCTGCTGACATGAGGTCATGAATCGATGTCGGATCTTCATCACTGGGAGCCGACAGACGGGGGATTTCAACCAGGTCAAGAGAAGTCGTACGGGGATCATAACTCAGGAGCGTAGCGAGCTGTCGCTCGGGTATTGATCCACTCCAGAATACCGTGGGCTCGGCGAGCAGGTACAACGCTTCACCGTCTCTAGCAATATCGTAGAAGCACCAGTCGCGACGACCCGTCATATCGTTTGTCCAAGTCTTGCCCGCATCCGTAGAACACAGCAGCATCTGGTTATCACCGCAAAGATAGAACGTATCACCGCTCCACTGTGTGCCGTCTTGAAGCTGTGCGTACTCGAAATTTGGATAAACCTGTTCAAACATCTGGGCAGAAAGAAGGACACAGTTGCTAAGCACAAGCATCGCTATCCACAGCATTCTCATCGCTCATATTCCTTTCGTTGCTCTGATTAAAACATTACTTTTTTTTCGAGCGGTATATCGCTTTATGCATCAGTCGCATTTACAGATTAAAGTCTGGATCTTTGCAACTGCTGCAAGCTACACATTTGATTTTGACATTTGTCCTTGCACAAAAATCAGCTATGAAGCGATACTCGCCATCCTCTGGAATTCTCAAGCAGTAGACCTGCGTTGGATCAAGATCCGGTCCATTCCATTCGGAATCCGAAACAGTACATTCAGGAGGTGGTATGCCACCCCCGGGGCACAAAGGATAACGACAATCCCAAACCCACTCTTCGATGAGCCCGCTTGAGTTACTGATTTCTATTGAACAAACACAGACATTTTGTGGATTCGGACAATGACAGGTACCCCACGGTTCAGGTCAAAACGACCGCTTCCATCATCCATATTTGGGGCAATG